>DATCOR010000138.1:0-5052 GCA_036564585.1 Candidatus Limnocylindria bacterium
CCACCATGACGTTCGCGTTCACGATCGTTTCGATGCTCGGCGTCTCGGTGAAGCTCACGCTGATTTCGGTCATCCTCATGCCCCTCGTGTCGCTGACGTTCTGGATCATCGGTCGGCGCGTTCATGTGAAGTTCGAGCGGCTGCAGGCGCAGTTCTCCGAAATGTCGACGACGGCGCAGGAGAACTTCTCTGGCATTCGCGTCGTGAAGGCGTTCTCCCAGGAGAACGCCGAGATCGCGCGCTTCGCCGCGGTCAACGAGGAGTACGTCCGCCGGGCCATCAACCTCCGCCGGATGGACGGCCTGATCTGGCCGACGATGTCCTTCATCCTCGGCCTGGCGGTGCTCGCGACGCTCTACATCGGCGGTCAGGACGCGATCGAAGGCCGGATGACACTCGGCCAGCTCGTGCAGTTCGTGGCGTACCTGAACCTGCTCGCCTGGCCGATGATCGCCCTCGGGTGGGTGTCGAACCTCTTCCAGCAAGGCTGGGCGTCCCTGCAGCGGCTGCAGGAGATCTGGGACGCGAAGCCCGACATCTTCGACCCGGCCGATCCCGCCACGCACGCGATCCGGGGCGAGGTGGAGTTCCGCAACGTGACGTTCGCGTACGGTCCGACCGAGGTGCTCCACGAGGTGAGCTTCACTGTCCCGGCCGGCGGCTCGCTCGCGATCGTGGGCCACACCGGGGCCGGCAAGTCCAGCCTCGTGAATCTCATCCCGCGCCTCTTCGACGCGACGTCGGGCGACGTGCTGATCGACGGGATCGACGTCAAGCGCTACCCGCTCGCGACGCTCCGCCGCGCGGTCGGCTACGTCCCGCAGGAGACGTTCCTGTTCAGCGTCCCGCTCCGCGAGAACGTGAGCTTCGGCTTGGACGCCGCGCTCGACGATCCGAAGCTCGACTGGGCCGGGGACGTGTCGCAGCTGAACAAGGACGTCGAGGATTTCCCGGCGCGTTACGACACGATGATCGGCGAGCGCGGCGTGACCCTGTCAGGCGGCCAGAAGCAGCGGACCGCGATCGCGCGGGCCGTCGCCAAGGATCCACGCATCGTCATCCTCGATGACGCGATGAGCGCCGTGGACACGTACACCGAATCCGAGATCCTGCGACGTCTCCGCGGTGTGCTGCAGGAGCGCACGAGCATCATCGTGGCCCACCGCATCTCGACCGTGAAGGACGCCGACGAGATCCTCGTCCTGGACGAGGGACGCGTCGCGGAGCGCGGCGCGCACCGTGAGCTGCTGGAGCACAACGGCATCTATGCCCAGATGTACCGCCGCCAGCTGCTCGAGGAGGAGCTCGACGTCGACACCGAGCGAGACGAGCACGAGAAGCGGGTGAAGGCCGCGCAGGACGCCGGCCCGACCCAGTTCCGCACGCGCATGGGCAGCGGCGGGATGGGGGAGAACGCCTGATGGCCGGGTTCTTCCAGGAGGATGAGATCCTCGGCAAGGCCTACGACGGCCGGCTCATGCGGCGGCTGCTCTCGTACCTGCGGCCGTACAAAGGGCCCGTCGCCATCGCGTTCGTCCTCCTGGTCTTCCTCTCGTTCTCGGACATCGCGCCGCCGATCATCACGAAATTCCTCATCGACTCGGCCATCGCGCCGGCGGTGAACGGCGACATCCCGGCGGCCGAGGGCCTCCGGCTCCTCGTGCCGCTCGGCGCGGCGTACCTCGGGGTGCTACTCGCCTCGGCCGCGCTGCGGTACGGGCAGAACATCCTCACGACGTACGTCGGCCAGCGCGCGATGTACGACCTCCGCGTTCAGCTGTTCGGGCATCTGCAGTCGCTGTCGCTCTCGTTCTTCGACCGCAACCCGGTGGGCCGCCTCATGACCCGGATCACCAATGACATCGACGCGCTCACCGACATGGTGACCCAGGGCGTCGTGTCGATCTTCGGTGACTTCCTCATGCTGATCGGCATCGCCGTCGTCCTGCTCTTCCTCGACTGGCGGCTCGCGCTCATCACGTACGCCACGCTGCCGATCATCGTCGCCCTGACGTTCTACTTCCGGAAGACGATGCGCGAGTCGTTCCGGAGCATCCGGATCCGGCTCGCGCGGATCAACGCCTACCTGAACGAGAACATCAGCGGGATGTCCATCGTCCAGCTGTTCACGCGCGAGCCCCGGGCGTACCGGCAGTTCGACGAACTGAACACCGACCTGCTGAACGCGAACCAGGGCGCGATCAAGGCGATGAGCCTGTTCTTCCCCGCCGTCACGTTCACCCGCGCGGGCGCGGCGTCGGCGATCTTCATCGCCGGCGGCTACTGGGCGCTCGGCGGGCAGCTGACCATCGGCACGCTGCTCGCGTTCTGGCAGCTCCTCGACCAGTTCTTCCGCCCGATCCAGGACCTGTCCGAGAAATACAACATCCTCCAGTCGGCGATGGCCTCGTCGGAGCGGGTGTTCCGGCTGCTCGACACTGAGGCGACGATCGTGGACGCGCCGCACCCGATCGCGCTCCCCAGCGTGCGGGGCGAGATCACGATGGACAACGTCTCGTTCGCGTACAACGAGGGCGACTGGGTCCTGCGCGACGTCGACTTCAAGATCTCCGCGGGCGAGAGCGTGGCCATCGTCGGCGCGACCGGGGCGGGGAAGACGTCGATCATCAGCCTCATCTCGCGCTTCTACGACGTGCAGAAGGGCCGCATCCTCCTGGATGGCGTGGACCTGCGCGACCTGGCGCAGCGCGACGTCCGCCGCCACGTCGGCGTCGTGCTCCAGGATCCGTTCATCTTCGCCGGCACCATCGCGTCGAACATCCGCCTGAACGAGACGGGCATCACGGACGAGCAGGTGCGATCGGCGGCGCGCTTCGTGAACGCGGACAAGTTCATCGAGCGCCTGCCGGACGCGTACGAGACCGTCGTCACCGAGCGCGGCTCGACGCTGTCGGTGGGGCAGAAGCAGCTGCTCGCGTTCGCGCGGGCGATCGCGTTCAACCCCGAGATCATGCTCGTGCTCGACGAGGCGACCTCGTCCGTCGACACCGAGACCGAGCACCTCATCCAGGACGCGCTGAAGAAGCTCATGGTCTGCCGGACGTCGATTATCATCGCCCACCGCCTCTCGACGATCCAGAACGTCGACCGGATCATCGTGCTGCACAAGGGCCGCGTCGCCGAGATGGGCTCGCACCGGGAGCTCCTCGGCCAGCATGGCGTCTACCATCGGCTCTACGAGCTCCAATACCGCGCTCACGAGGGTGCTTCGGCCTAGCGCGGTCCCACATCACCTGGACCGTCGCGCGTTCCTCGCCGCCTCCGCCCGCATCGCCGCCGCGGCCGCGCTCGCGCCGCTGGCCGCGTGCACCCTGGCCTCCGGCCCGGTCAAGCTCGACAAGGATCCCTTCACCCTCGGCGTCGCGTCCGGCGATCCGCTGCCCGACGCCGTGATCCTCTGGACCCGGCTCGCGATGGACCCGCTGCACGGCGGTGGGATGCCGAGCGCGCCGATCGAGGTCGCGTGGACGGTCGCCCGGGACGAGGCGATGACGGACGTGGCGAAGTCCGGGACGGCGAACGCGATCCCTGAGCTCGCGCACTCGGTGCACGTCGACGTGAACGGCCTCGAGCCGGATCGCATGTATTGGTACCGGTTCCGCGCCGGCGGGATCGACAGCCCGATCGGCCGCACGAGAACGGCGCCGGCGGCGAGCGCCAGCCCGTCGGTGCTGAGGTTCGCCTTCGCCTCGTGCCAGAACTACACCCAGGGCTACTACACGGCGCACGCCGCGCTCGCGCAGGAGGATCTCCACGCCGTGGTGTTCCTCGGCGACTACATCTACGAGGGCGACGCGCGGGGCGACCGGGTCCGCGATTACGCGAAGCGCGGGTGGGCGTTCACCCTGGCCGATTACCGCGACCGCTACGCGCAGTACAAGACGGACCCGAACCTCAGAGCGTCGCACGCGGCGTTCCCGTGGATCGCCACGTGGGACGATCACGAGGTCGAGAACAATTACGCCGGCGGCATCGACGTGAACGACCCGAAGAACAAGCAGGCGGTGTTCGAGCGGACGAACGCGTACCAGGCGTATTACGAGCACCTGCCGATCCGCGTCGCGCGGCCCTCCGGGCCTGCGTTGAAGCTGTACCGGGCGCTGTCGTTCGGCGACCTCGCGACGTTCCACATCCTCGACACGCGCCAATACCGCTCGCCCGAGGTGGCGCTCTGCGCTGACAGCGCCGAGACGCCGTCCGGCTACTGCGCGCCGAGCCTCGACCCGAAGCGCACGATGCTCGGCAAGGAGCAACGGGACTGGCTCATCAGCGGTCTCGGCGCGTCGCACGCGGCATGGAACTTCGTCGCCCAGTCCGTGCGGTTCGCACAGCAGGACTCGAGCCCCGATCCGGCGACGCACCATTTCGACGGCGTGGACAACTGGATGGGCTACGTCGCAGACCGCCAGACGCTCATCGAGCAATTCGCCAAGACCAAGAACGCCGTCGTGTTGTCGGGCGACAGCCACGTCGACTTCGTCTACGACCTCAAGAAGGACTTCTCCGATCCCGCATCCCCGAAGGTCGCGACCGAGCTGCTCGGCACGTCGATCAGCTCCGAGGGCGATCCGCTCATCCCCGCGACACAGTTCGACGGCTCGGCGAAGAATCCGCAGCTGCACTTCTTCGACAACCACCGCGGCTACGTGCGCTGCACGCTCGAGCGCGGCCGGCTGACCGCCGACTTCCGCGCGGTGTCGACCGTGACCGCGCCGACCGCCACGGCCAGCACGCTCGCGACCTTCGTCGTCGACGACGGAAAGCCCGGCGCTCATCGCGCCTGAGCCCGCGGCGCTGACCCCGACTGACGCGCTCGACATCGCCGTCGGCGCCGCGCGCGCGGCTGCGGAGATCCTCGTCGAGCGATTTCGCGGTCCGGCCGTCGGCGTGCGGAGCAAGTCCACGGCGACGGATCTGGTCTCCGAGGCGGACGAGCGCGCCGAGCCTCGACCCGAAGCGCACGATGCTCGGCAAGGAGCAACGGGACTGGCTCATCAGCGGTCTCGGCGCGTCGCACGCGGCATGGAACTT
>DATCOR010000157.1:0-8315 GCA_036564585.1 Candidatus Limnocylindria bacterium
CGTCTACGACGCGCGGGCCCGGACCGTGACCGCCTACAACGGCTCGGGGGCGGCGCCCGCGGCGGTCGACGCGACCGAATTCGGCCGCGGCTTCAGCGACCGCGGCGCGAAGCTCGCGACCGTTCCGGGCTGCGTCGCGGCGTGGAGCGACATGCTGGCCGACCACGGCCGGCTCGGCCTGGATCGCGTCCTGTCGCCGGCGATCGCGTATGCGACAGAGGGCTTTCCGGTCAGCGACGCGCTCGAGGCGGCGATCGGCGAGCAGGGCGATCGCATCTCAGCCGATCCGACGGCGGCGGAGGCGTACAGCCCTCGTGGCCGGCATCCTCGTGCGGGCGAGCTGCTCCAGCAACCCGATCTCGCCGCGTCGCTCCGCGCGATCGCGGCGAATGGGGCGGACACCTTCTACCGCGGCGAGCTGGCCGAGCGGATCGCCGAAGGGATCGCGGCGATCGGTGGGTGGATCACGACTGACGATCTTGCGGCGCACGCGACCGAGCGGCGCGAGCCGATCGAGGCGAGCTACCGCGGCCTCCGCGTCATTGGACAGCCGCCCGTGTCACAGGGTCACGTGCTGCTGGAGGAGCTCGCGATCGCCGACGGCCTCGACCTGCGGTCGATGGGCTGGGGGAGCGCCGAGCAGATCCACACGATGGTCGAGATCAAGAAGCTCGCGTTCGCCGACCGGGACGCGATGGCCGGCGACCCGCGGTCCGTGCCGTTCGTCGTGGAGGAGCTCATGGACAAGGCGTTCGTCGCCCAGCGCCGGCGCTCGATCGGGGGTCGTGCCGCCGAGCGCGTCGAGCCCGCGGTCCTCCCGGCGAACACGACGTATCTCGCGGTGGTCGACCGCGAGGGCAACGCCGTCTCGCTCATCGAGAGCGTGTTCAGCCTGTTCGGGTCGGCGACGATGGTCCCTGGCACCGGCATCCTCCTGAACAACCGGCTCTCGGGCTTCTCGCTCGATGCGCGCTCCCCGAATGTCCTCGCGGCCGGCAAGCGTCCGGTGCACACGCTCAACACCGTCATGGTCCTGGACGGCTCGACGCCGCGCTTCGTGTACGGCACGCCGGGCGCGCAAGCGCAGGTCCAGACGAACTTCCAGCTCGCCGTGGCCCTGATCGACCACGGGCTGGATGTCCAGGAGGCCATCGAGGAGCCGCGGTGGTTCCACGAGGCAGGCCGAGCGCTCAAGATCGAGTCGCGCGTCTCCGAGCCGGTGCGGAAGGCATTGGCGGCGAAGGGACACGATGTGCAGCTGCTCGGCGATTGGGCCGAGGTCACCGGCGGCGCGCAGGCCGTGGCCATCGACGAGAACGGCGTGTTCTCCGCCGGCGCCGATCCGCGGCGCGAGGGTTACGCGGCCGGTTACTAAAGCCATGACGCCTTTGAATGCGGCCGCACGACGAGCGTCACTGGTCGCCGCGCTGGTCATCGCGTCGATCTTCGCCGCGTGCGAGCCCCAGCCGCCCGCCGCAGAGCCGACGGCGCGCGCGTACGCCGCGGCATGGGTCAAGGGTGACTACCAGGCGATGTGGGATCTCCTTACCGATGAGAGCAAGGCCCGCGTCGGCCAGGACGGATTCATCGCGCGGCTGCCCAGGGTCGCCGACGAGATGACCTTGAAGTCGCTCGACGCGACGACTGCTGCCGCGGTCCACCCGGCCGGAGCGAGCGGCTCGCCGGATCCTCGCAAGGCGACCGTCCCGCTCAGCGTGACGTTCCACACCCAGCGGGTCGGCGACTTGAAGCGCGACACGTTCCTCTCGCTCGTGATGGTCGGCGACAAGGAGACGGCCGCATGGAAGATCGACTGGACACCTGAAGCCATCCTTCCGCGTCTTTCGACCGGCCGGCTCGTGCGGATGACCCGCGTGCCGACCAGCCGTGGCCGCATCGTCGCGCGCGACGGCACCGAGCTCGCGACGTTCACCGACGCAGCGGTCGTGGGCGTCGTGCCCGAGCAGATCAAGAACGAGAGCGGCATGCTCGCGAGCCTCGGATCGGTGCTGAATCTGAAGCCGGACGACATCAAGGCGAAGTACAACGCCTCGTGGGTCCGGCCCGACAGCTTCGTGCCGATCAAGACTCTGACCGGCGACGCGTTCAACTCGCTGCGGTCGCGGCTCACGGTGATCGAAGGTGTCCAGATCCAGCCCCAGCGGGTCCGAAGCTATCCGAGCGGCCTCGCCTCGCAGCTCATCGGGTACATGGGCGAGGCCACCGACGCCGATGCCCAGAAGCTCGGCGCGCGCGGGTTCGCGGCCGGGGATCTCATCGGCAAGACCGGGCTCGAGCTGCAGCTCGACGACGTACTCGGCGGCAGCTACGGCTGGCGGCTTTCGATCGTGGAGAGCGACGAGCGGCCGGTCGAGACGCTGGCCGAGACCGCGGCCATCCCCGGTCAGGACGCGGTCCTCGCGCTCGATCCCGCGCTGCAGGCCGCCGCGGAGAAGGCCCTCGGTGATCAGAAAGGCGCGATCGTCGCGGAGGATCCGTGGACCGGCGAGCTCCTCGTGCTCGCGAGCCGGCCGTCCTACGACCTGAACCTCTTCGTGACCGGTGACGGCAGCGCGATCGCGGCGCTGAACGCGGATCCAAAGAAGCCGCTCCTAGCGCGCGCGACGAATGGCCAGTACCCGACGGGGTCCGCATTCAAGCCCGTGACCGCTGCCGCCGCCTTGAAGAACGGTCTCTATCGCGCGGGCGAGCGGATCGACTGCCCGGCGTCCTGGAGCGGCTACGGGATCGTCCAGCTGAACCACGAGACCGGCAACCTCGGCACGATCGATATGCGCACCGCGCTCGCGCGGTCGTGCAACACGTTCTTCTACGAGCTCGGCAAGCGGCTGAACGACACGAACACCAGCCTGCTGCCCGACGAGGCATCGAGCTTCGGCCTCGGCAAGGCCACCGACGTCGACTTCGTCCTCGAGGAAGTGGGCAACGTCCCGAGCCCGAAGAACAAGCAGTGGTTCCCCGGGGACGCGACGAACCTCGCGATCGGCCAGGGCGATCTGCTGGCGACGCCGCTGCAGATGGCCAACTTCTCGGCCGCGCTCGCGAATGACGGCATCGTCTGGAAGCCGCGCATGGTGCTCGAGTTCCGCACGCGTGACGGCGTGACGACGAAGAAGTTCGACGCGACCCGCCTTGGCCAGGCGAACACGACACCCACGGACCTCTCGCTCATCCGCGACGGTATGCGCGCCGTCGTGAGCGATCCGAACGGGACCGTGTACTTCAAGTTCCTCGGGTTCCCGACCGCGATCGCGGGAAAGTCGGGGACCGCCGAGACGCCGTCGGGCAACCCCGACGCGTGGTTCATCGGGTTCGGCCCGTACGACGGCCCGAAGCTTGCCATCGCGACCGTGTACGAGGAGAAGCCCGGCCTGCTCGGGTCGCAGGACGCGGGCGCGGCATCGCGCGCGGTGTTCGCGGCGAAGTTCGGAGGGACGCCCTAAGGACTTCGTCCTTCCAGTCGTCGCTCGTCCTCATGACCGAGCAAGCTCGGTCGTGCGTCCTCGCTAGCCTGTAGCCTTTAAGGATCCCCACCTCCACCGACTTCATTGACGTCCCCGCGACACAGCGGCTCGACAACGGGCTCGTGATCCACGCCCTCGAGGCGCGGCACGCGCCGGTCGTCTCGCTCTGGGTCTGGTATCACGTCGGCGGCCGGAATGAGGTCCCCGGCACCACGGGTATGTCCCATTTCCTCGAACACATGCTGTTCAAGGGCACCCCGACGCATCCAAAGGGCGACCTCGACCGGCTCCTCGCGCGCTACGGCGCGCAGTGGAACGCGTTCACCAACGAGGACGTCACCTGCTACTTCGAGACGGTCCCGCGCGATCGGTATGAGGTCGCGCTCGAGCTCGAGGCCGACCGAATGCGCAACGCGCTCATCTCGGCGGACGAGGTCGAGGCCGAGCGCACGGTCATCGTGAGCGAGCGTGAGGGCCTCGAGAACGACCCGTCGTTCCTCCTTGGCGAATCGCTGCAGGCCGTCGCGTTCGACCGCCATCCGTACGGGCAGGGGGTCATCGGCAGCAAGTTCGAGATCAAGCTCATGACGCGCGATGGCCTGTACGCGCACTACCGCCGGTACTACGCCCCGAACAACGCATACGTCGTCGTGGTCGGCGACGATCGCGCCGAGACGCTCGTGGAGAAGGCCGCGGCGGCGTTCGGCGGGGTCGGCCAGGCGGAGATCGTCGCCTCGCCGCTTGCGCCAGAGCCGCCCCAGATGGGCGAGAAGCGGCTGGTCGTACATCGGGCGGGCGGCGCCCTGCCGATCATGCAGCTCGGCTTCCACACCGCCGCGGCGTCGGATCCACGCGCAGCGGCACTCCAAGCGCTCGCCGTGGCGCTCGCCGGCGGCGGCGGTGGGGATGCCGCGTCCGGCAGGTCGTCGCGGCTCTACCGCGGGCTCGTCGAGCAGGAGCTCGCGACCGAGGTCGACGCGACCTTCGGGCTCACCAAGGATCCGTTCCTGTTCATGATCGAGGCCACAGTGCGACCGGGAGTGCCGCATGCGGCGGTCGAGGCCGCCCTCCTGCGCGAGCTTCAGCGCCTGGCCGACGAGCCGATCGACGAGGCCGAGTTCGCGCGCGTCCGCCGCGGTCTGCTCGCGAGCGTCGCGTTCCCGAGTGACACCATCACGTGGCGCGCGTTCCGGCTCGGGAGCCTGCTCTCGACGGGCGCCGCGCCGTCCATCGGAGCGTGGTACGACGCGCTCGCGAAGGTGACACCGGAGGACGTGCAGCGCGCCGCGCGCGAGACATTCGTCGAGCGCTCGCGCACCGTCGGGCACTTCATCCCGGAGGCCGGATGATCGACGTCAGCCGCCGCACGCTTCGGAACGGACTGCGCGTCGCCGCGATCCCGATCGCGGGCCTTCGGTCGATCTCGGTACTGCTCGCGATGGAGGCGGGCCAGTTCTTCGAACCTGCTGGCCGGCCCGGCGTGGCGCGCCTTGTGGCTCAGGCGATGCTGCGCGGCACCACCTCGCGCGACGCGCGCGCGTGGTCGGACGCCCTCGACGGCCTAGGCGCGTCCGCGCGCCTGGACGTCGGGTCGCACGCGGCGGTCTTCTCGGGGCAATGCCTCGCGGATGATCTCCGCGCCTTCCTCGACCTCATCGCGGACACGGTGCTCCGTCCGGCGCTCGCGCCGGAGGCGCTCGAGTTCGTGCGCTCGCGAGCCCTCGCGGATCTCGAGGAGGCGAAGAAGGACACCCGCAGCGTGGCGGATCAGGCCTGGCGCGAGCTCGTGTATCCGGTGCGTCATCCGTTCCGGACCCGATCGATCGGCGACGAGGAGGTGGTGCGGACCGCGACGATCGACGAGATCCGCGCGTACCACCGCACCGGCATCCACGCGGCTGGCTCGGTGCTCGTGGTCGCCGGCGCGCTCGATGCTGACCGGGCGTTCGAGGTCGCTGAGCGCGCGTTCGGATCGTGGGACCGGGGGGACAAGCTGAACCGCCTGCTGGGATCCATCGAGCTCGACGGGGCCAAGCGCCGCGCGGTCGTCGTGCCGGACAAGACCCAGGCCGACGTGGTGCTCGGGTGGCCCGGCCTGCCGCGCACGGATCCGCGGTTCACGAAGGCGCAGGTGGCGAACATGGTCTTCGCCGCGGACACGTTCGCGAGCCGCGCCGGGCAGGTCGTGCGCGATGAGCTCGGCCTTGCCTACTACGTGTTCAGCACCATCTCCGGCACCGCCGCGCAGGGACCATGGACCGTGCGGATGGGCGTCAACCCGGAGAACGTCGAGCGCGCGATCGAGGTCACGTTCACCGAGCTCAAGAAGATCCGTGACGGCGCGGTCGCAGACGACGACCTGGCCCTTTCCCGGGACAAGCTCGTCGGCGAGCTCGAGGTCGGACGCGAGAGCCCGAGCGGTGTGGCCGGCATGGTCCTCGAGGCTGAGCTCTTCCAGCTGGGCGACGATCACCTCGACCGCTACCCGCGCGACCTGCGCGCCGTGACCAAGGCTGACGTCGTGGCGATCGCATCGGAGCTCCTCCCGATCGACCGCTACGCGCTCGCGATCGCCGGACCGGAGATCCCCGCAGGCTCATAGCTCGCCCCGCATAGGCCGATGGTCCTATCGCCCCACCGAGCGAGCGGCCGTTATATCGACACCCTGATCTCGTTGCGCTAACCGTACGGAGTTGTCCGGTCATCGGTCGCTCCGTCCGCGCCGCATCGCGAGGGACGGCCCATTCGGGGCAGAGACAGGGAAGGAGCAAGGCCCGTGACGCATCTCCGCCGGTCCGCCTGCTTGGCCGTCTGTGCGCTCGTGATCCTCGGCGGGATGCTGGCCGGCAGCCAGCCCGCCGCGGCCGCGCTCACCGTAACGATGACCGTCCCGAACGTCCCCTACGTCAGCCAACTCACCGAACCGTCCCCTGCCGGTTGGCGCACGACCACGACGCCGTACTGTGCCGCCGCCTCGAGCCTCTCGGTCATGTCGGCGTTCGGCCTCATGATGCCGGCCTCGCAGCCCCTGCTCTCGACCTTCCAGATCGCCTATCAGGGCAACTCGCTCCGCGGTGAGGTCGGTCTCGACCCGGCGGGGGTGAGCTACCTGATGAAGTACTACGGCGGCGAGGGCCGCGTCCACATGTACACGAACAAGTTCATCGCGCTCACCGAGCTGGTTGGCCGGCTCAACGCGCGCGTGCCCGTCGTCATCTTCGCCGAGGCCGGTACGCACGCCGAGGTCGTCTATGGCTACCAGGCGAATGCCGCGACCGGTGAGATCACCGGCATCTACGGCCAAGACCCGTTCACCGGGTTCCGCGGTCTCATGTCAGCGAACACGTTCATGTCGCAGTACCACTGGTGGGGCAGCCCGTTCGCCTCCGCCGGCAACCTCTGGCGTGGCAACTACGTCTTCGTGAGCTATCGCGAGTTCATCGGCGGCCCGACCCCAGTGGCGAAGACCGCTCCGTCGTATCACTCAGCATGGGTCTCCCAGAGCGCGTACCCGACCTTGAGCGTCGGTGGCACGGCGCCCGTGTTCGTCCAGCTGAAGAACACCGGCACGGCGACCTGGGTCAAGGGCACCGGCACCGAGGCGCGCATCGGCGTGGTCGGCGATGACGCAACGCTCACGACGCTCGGCATCGCCTCGAACTGGCTTCTCGGCAGCCGCCCGGCCGCTCAGACCGAGGTGACGGTCGCACCGGGACAGACGGCGACGTTCAACTTCACCGTGAGCGGTGCCCTAGCGGGCAGCTATCCGCTGCGCCTTCGTCCCGTGATCGATGGCCTGACCTGGATGGAAGACCAGGGCATCTTCCTGCAGATCACCGTCCACTAGCTAGGAAGTCGCACGCGACGGCCGACGGATTCAATGAGTCCGTCGGCTTTCAGAGACCTTACGAGCCGGCCGACGCGTGGATCGCCGATCTCCTTCTCGAGCGCACGCTCGGTCATGCCGTCTGATGCCACTAGGGCTTTGACGATCGCGCCACGCACGCGGCGATCGCTATCCGGATAAGCCGCGGGCCGTGCCGCACGCTCGGTCATGCTGGGCGGTCGACCGCCGACCGCCTGGGAACGCACGTATCGGCAATCCGCTTTCAATGGACAGACTTCGCATTGCGGCTTCGGCTTGCAGATCGTCGCGCCGAGATCCATGAGTGCGTGGTGCCAGAGATCGGACGAGCGCATCGGCATCGCCATGGCGTCGAGCTCGACGGCCTCCTTGTTCGTACCTGGTCTGCCGAGAAAGACTCGTCCGAGCACACGCCGAATGTTCGTATCGGCAAACGGGACTCGCTGGCCGAAGGCGAAGCTCGCGACGGCGCCGGCGGTGTATGCGCCGATGCCGGGTAGGGCGTCGAGCTCGGCGACCGTCTTGGGCAAGCCCTGCGGCGACATACGCGCGATCCGGTGAAGGTCCCGGGCGCGGCGGTTGTAGCCGAGGCCCGACCACTCGCGGAGGACGGCACCCAACGGCGCGGCGGCGAGCGCTTCGAGCGTGGGGAAACGCTGGATGAAGCGGTCGAACGCAGGCGTCACCCGCGCGGCCTGGGTCTGCTGGAGCATCACCTCGGAGACCAGGACCTCGTACGGATCCTGCGTGCGGCGCCACGGCAGATCCCGCGCGGTGCGGCGGTAGTGCGCCAAAAGCCGGGTGCTGACCGTGTATGATTTCGCCACAGAACCACCGTACGCGGCAGAGCGCTGAGGGCCAAGGCGGCCTTCAGTGTTCTTTTTTTGGAGCCGCGACGCATTTCGGAGGCATCTCATGAGCCCGGACAAACCGGTCCCGATCTCGGCGGACGGACTGAAGAAGCT
>DATCOR010000178.1:0-11283 GCA_036564585.1 Candidatus Limnocylindria bacterium
GTGATCGTGGTGCGATCGCCGCATGCTGGATTCGCGTCGGCGCCGGTGCCGCTCGGCCCGGCCAGCGTGCCCGCGTTCCGCGGCCGGGTCAGGTGGTCGAGCGCGCGATCCGAATAATGGTCCGGCTCGATCACGCCGGCACCGCCGCGCCGGACGCGGCGCGCAGGCGCGCGACGATCGGCGGCAGCGCGTCCAGGAGCGCGGCGATGTCGTCGTCCGTCGTCGACCGGCCGAGCGTCAGCCGGAGCGAGCCCTGGGCGAGGTCGCGCTCGAGCCCAAGGGCGAGGAGCACGTGGGACGGATCGGTGTTGCCGCTCGTGCAGGCGGACCCGCTCGACGCGCTGAAGCCCTCGAGGTCGAGCGAGACCACGAGCGCTTCACCTTGCGTGCCGCTGAAGCAGAACGACGCGTTGTTCGGAAGCCGCTCGGTCGGATGTCCCGTGAGCGTCGCGTCCGGGATCCGCGAGCGGATGCCGGCGATGAGCGCGTCACGCAGCCGGGTCTGGCGCGCCGACTCGGCCGCGCGCTTGGCGGTCGCGATCCGCATCGCCGCGCCGAGGCCGACCACGCCCGCGACGTTCTCCGTTCCGGTGCGCCGGCCCTGCTCCTGCCCGCCGCCCGTCTGCACCGTCGCGATCCGCGTGCCCCGCCGGACATAGAGCGCGCCGACCCCCTTCGGCCCGTAGAACTTGTGGGCGTTCACGCTCAGCAGATCGACGGGAATGGCGCGCACATCGATCTCGAGCGCACCCACGGTCTGCACCGCGTCACTGTGGAACGTGACCCCGCGATCGCGACAGATCGCGCCGATGTCGGCGATCGGCTGCAGCGTCCCGATCTCGTTGTTCCCGTGCATGACCGACACGATGGCGGTGCGCGCATCGAGCGCGGCCTGGACGTCGGCGGGCGCGACGCGGCCATCGCGGTCGACGCCGATCACCGAGACCCGTGCCTGACCGTGGGCTTCGAGGTCGTGCGCGGTGTCGAGGACGGCATGGTGCTCGATCGCGGTGGTGACGATGCCGTCGGCCTCTCCCTCGCGTGCCTTCAGGACGCCGCGGAGCGCGAGGTTGTCGGCCTCCGTGCCACCTGAGGTGAATACGATCTCCGCCGGCTCCGCGCCGATCGCCTGCGCGACCTCCTCACGGGCGCGGTCGACGAGCGCGCGCGCCAGCCGGCCCTCGGCATAGATGCTCGATGGGTTACCGGGGACGTCCCGGAGGACCTTCGCCATGAGCTCGGCGACCTCCGGATCGACCGGGGTCGTGGCGGCATGGTCGAGATAGACGCGCCGCATGAACGGAAGTCTAGGTCGCGCCGGGCTGATTCAGGTCCGGCGCGCTGACATCCGTTTGGCGTTCATGCGCTCGAGCTCCCCGGGCCAGCCCATGCCATCGAACAACGCCGCGGCCTTGTCCAGGTGCGCGCGGCTGCTGAGGCACCAGCCGATCTCTGCGTAGGTCCAGGCCATCTCCGGTACGAATCGCAGGCGCTCGGCCCACTCGAGGCTCTTCCGCCACTCGATCTCAGCGTCCGCGCGACGGCCCTCGAGCCACGCCAGCCGTCCACACAGGCGGTGCATCCCCGGCCGGGCTTCCACGTCGAAACGCGCCTGGCGGTCCACCGCGCGCAGCGCCATCGTGACCTTTCCCCGCCAGAGATCCCGCTCGGACGGCGATGAGCGCTCGAGGTGCTCGAGGTAGGCCTCGAGGAGCCACAGCAGCGGGAGCGCGTGGTACCCGCGCACGCGATGCGTGACGACGATGTCCGCGACGTCCTCGAGCGCGGCGGTCGCTCCGGCGAGATCTCCGCGGCGCAGCAGGCAGAACCCTGTGTCGCCGAGCGCTCGCAGGAGGATCTGGCGATCGGGGACCGGGCGGAGGATGCCGGCGGATTCGCGGAGCGAGGCGAGCGCGGCGGCGTCCTCACCCATGCTCCATTGCGCGCGACCGAGGACGAAAAGACCCCAGCCGCGGAGGACGTTATCGGCGCCTTCATCGGCCACATGCAACATGCGTTCCGCGATCTCGCGCGTGCCTGACGGCTCTCCCCTGCGCCACTTCATGAGCGCCACACCCCAAGACGACACGCCCCACCGTCGGAGGTCTCGCGTGCCCCAGAACGCGTCGGCCCCACGGGCCCAGTGGATCTGGCTGTCGTTCCACCGGCCGATCCCCTGCTCGTGGTACGCGAGGCCGAAGTACGCGTAGCCGATCGCGATCGGATCGGCGGCCGCCTCGGCGAGCTTGACGTTGCGCCGGTGATACCGGGAGGCAAGGCGCTTGAGGCCGAGGACATCACAGGCGACACCGACGCCGAGCGAACCCTGGTTGATCGACGGCAGGTGACCGGTCCGTTCGCCCTCATCCAAGGTGGTCAGGGTGACGAGCACCTGCCGGAGGCTGTCGCTGCTGTAGTAGTCGATCCACGCGAGCAGCTGGTAAGCGCGCGAACGCTCCTCGACCGCCGCATCGACACGCGCGCGTGGGGCCGGCAGAGACCACGGCGCCGCGATGTGGCCGACCTGAACGAGGATACGGGCGAGGATCGCTCGGATCGTCGCCGCGCGCGAGCTCGGGAGCGATGCATCGAGGCGGGCGAGCGCGCGACGAAGCGACATGATCGCCTGCACATGTTCGCCCCGCCGGAACAGCGCCTCGCCAAGCTTCCGTTCCAGTGATGCGATCTGCAGCGGTTGCGCATGGCCGGTCGTCTCGTACGCGGACATCGCGTCGCGGTAGCGCTCCACCGCCTCGGCATCGGCGGCGACGGCTCCAGCCTGGTCCCCCGCCCGCTCCAGGTACGCGAGCGCCTCGTCCCATAGTTCTGCCCGCGCATAGTGCGAGGCGAGCACACCGACGAACTCATCGAGCCGATCGCCATATGTCACTTCGATCGCGCGGGCGACTTGGGCGTGGATCGCGCGTCGCTGCCTGCGCAGGATGCTCCCGTAGAGCGTCTCCTGGATGAGGACGTGCTTGAACATGAGCTCCTGATCGGGCGCGCGGCGGCGCTCCACGACGATCTCGGCGGCGGCGAGGCGCTCCAGAACGCGGTCGAGATCCTCGCTGGGCTCGAGCGCCCGCAGGAGCCTGACCCGGAAACTGCGTCCGATCACCGCCGCGTGGCGGAGGACGCGCTTCTCGGCCTCATCGAGGCGGTCGAGACGCGCGAGGATCAAACCGCCGATCGTGTCGGGCAGCGTGAGCGCCGACGTGTCTGCCGTCGCGCGCCAGCGGCCGGTCGACTCATCGCGCTTGACGAGACCTGAATCGATGAACGACCGGATGATCTCCTCTACGTAGAGCGGGTTGCCCTCGGAGCGCTCGAGCGTGAGATCCCGGATCTGCCCCGGCAGCTCGTCGACCGCGAGGAGATTGCCGATGAGGGTGGTCGCCTGCTCACGGGTCAGCGGGTCCAGCCGGATCTCCGTGTAGCGCGACATCCCACGTGCATGCCGACGAAGCTCGACGGCCGGGGTGGAAGGATCCGGTCGGCTCGTGCCGATCACGAGAACGGGCGCGGCGGCGGTCGCCCGGAGCACGTGCTGGACGAGGGCGAGCGTCGTGGCGTCCGCCCAGTGCAGGTCTTCGAACGCGAATACGAGCGGCCGGGCGCGCGCGAGCGCGGTCAGGAAACGCCGTGTCGCTCGGAAGATCTGGCGGCCCATCGCCTCGCCGGACATGAGCTCGAGGGTCGCCGCCCCGCCTTCGGGAGGCTGAACATCGATGAGGGCGGCCAGGTACGGCAGCATGTCGTCGACGTCCTCCCGCACGACCGCGCGGACCCTCGCCTCGAGCTTCGACCAGCGTCGCGCGTCGTCGTCGCGGTCCTCGATCCCCGCCATGTGAGTGAACGCTTCGACGAACGGCGCATAGCGCGTTGTCTCGCCCAGAGTGAAGCACCGGCCCTCGAGCCACGTGACCTGCGATGCGGCCGATGCGCGTTTCAGCTCAGCGAGCAGGCGCGACTTGCCCGAGCCAGCCTCCCCGATAAGTCCGACCATGCCGCCTTCGCCGTGCTGCAGGCGCTCGAGGCGCGACACCAGCGACGCGAGCTCGGCGTCGCGACCAACGAGCGTGGACATCAGCCGATGCCCCGCAAGGCCGCGCTGAGGACGCTCCGTCCGCGCGGCGAGGAGCCGGAACACGGGAAGCGGACGCTCCTTCCCTTTTACGTGGAGTGCTGCGAGCTCGACGAAGTCGAACCCTTGTCCAGCATGTCTCGCGCTCGCCCCGACCAGGATCTCGCCCGGATGCGCCGCGGCCTCGAGCCGCTGAGCGACATTCACGGTGTCGCCGACGACCGTATATGCGGCCTGGACGTCGCCCGCGATCACGCCCGAGACGACCTCGCCCTCGTTGACGCCGATGCGAAGCGTGAACGTGACCCCGTGCTGCCGTCGCAGCTCGGCGTTGAGCTCGGTGATCGCGTCGCGCATTGCGAGAGCCGACCGCAGAGCGCGCTCGGTGTCGTCCTCGTGACTGATCGGCGCGCCGAACACCGCCATGACGGCGTCGCCAACGTACTTGTCGACCGTCCCGCCGAACCGCTGGATCCGCCGGGCCAGGGTCGTGAGGCACATGCGAAGGATCTCCCGTGTCTCCTCGGGGTCGAGACGCGAAGCCACCTCCGTCGAGCCGGACAGGTCCGCGAACACGACGGTGACGTGCCGCCGCTCCTCGACGAGGTCCCGGAGCGGAAGGGGCGTCTGCAACGCCGCGCCTCCGATCACGCCCGCGTCCCAATGGCCATGCCCACCCCGGGCGTGAGCTGCATCCATCGCACCGGCTCGAGACCCGCCGAGCCGAGAAGCTCGATCAGAGCCTGGCTCGTCCAGAACCGTACCCATCCCGGATCGACCTCGCGCGCCAGCGGGGTCGCGATCCTCGTCAATCGCGGACCGGTTGCATCGATCGCGGCGTACACCCCGCCCGGACGGAGCGAAGCAGCGATCCCACGGACGGCCGCGACTGGCTCGGCGAAGTGGTGGTGCACAAGGCAGCTGTAGGCGACATCGAACGAGCCGGCGAACGAGGATGGCGGCTCGGCGGCATCGGCCTGGAACAGCGCGACATTTCCGAGGCCCGCACCGCGCGCGCGTTCGTGGGCGAGGCGGAGCATCTCGAGGGACAGGTCGATGCCGACGACTTCGCCTCGGGCAACCAGGCGCGCGACCTTGGTCAGCGCGGCCCCCGGGCCGCAGCCAACGTCGAGCACACGCGAGCCCGAACGTAGGTGCGGCGCCATCGCCTCGAGGGCGAAGGTGAAGATCGGCCCCGCGAACGGCCCGACGCAGCGGTCGTAGGCCGAGGCGCCCTCGTCGAAATCCGCCGGCCGGTGTGTCGCCTCAAGGAACACGACGGGCCCACCGATCTGCGGCGAGAACCGCGCGCCAAGGCCGCCCTCACCGAGCCGAGGCACCCACGGACGCCTGACCATGCGCATCGGGACGAGGATGACGGCGGCGTACAGCCACATGCCGAGCACGAGTGCAACGCCCGCTAGTGCGCCGATTGGGCGCCTCCCTCGACGGCATGCTAGCCCCCGCCGCTGGGCCGAGGGACCACCGGCGTGTAGCCTCCTTCTTCGTGTTGGCAACGCTCGCCACCAGGCGAGTGCCACTCGTGGGTGGGCTGTGGTCCTTCCTGAACGATCGGATCGGATTCTTCGAGGCCTGCGCCGCGTCCGGTGACGCCGTGCGGATCCGGATGGGAACCCGCCGGGCGCTCGTGCTCAGCGCTCCCGATCTGATCCGCGAGGTCTTCGTTCACGAGTCGAATCACTTCGTACGCGGGATCACCGGTGCTCCGCTCCGATGGTTGATCGGTGAAGGTCTGCTTCTGAGCGAAGGCGACGTGTGGCGGCGACAACGCCGCGACATCTCCCCATTGTTCGCGCGCGACCATGCCGCGCACTGGCTCCCCTCGATCGAGGGAGCGGGCGAGGCCCTCTTATCGCACTGGCGCGTCGGCGAGCGGCGTGACGTCTACTACGAGATGCACCGCCTGACGCTGGACGTGGCAGCGCGCCTCTTCCTGAATATCGCATCGGGCGCCGACGGACGTCTCGACCCGGCGTTGGAAGCGCTGCTCGAACAGGAGTTCCGGGGGACCGTGCGGATCGGCCCGCTTCGCTGGCCGATCCGATCGAGTGCCACGACGCGCGCACTCGACGAGCTCATCAGGCGCCAGATCGCAACGGCCGGAACGAGCGCGAGCGGTCCGTTCATCTCCGCGATCGCCGCGACCGCGCGGGACGGACGCGAGCTTCGGGATCAGCTCATGACCCTCATCATCACCGCGCAGGAGACGACCGCCGTCGCGCTCGCGTGGCTCTGGCACCTGTTGTCACAGGACGAGAACGTGGAAGCGCAGCTCCGCGCCGAGCTCGACGGCCCCACGAGCACCGATCACGGGACGTACCCGTATCTCGCGGCTGTGTTGAACGAGACCCTCCGCCTGTTCCCGCCGGTCATCGCGCAGGGTCGTCAATCGATGAACGACTGCGTAATCGGGGGGATCCCCATGCGCCCCGGTGATCTCGTCGCGTTCTCGGCGTGGGTCATCCATCGCGATCCTCGCTGGTTCGACCAGCCGGAGAGGTTCCTACCCGACCGCTGGCGCGATGGCCTCGAGGAGCGTCTACACTCGTTCGCGTACTTCCCGTTCGGTGGTGGCCGTCGGGTCTGCGTCGGCCGGGGGCTGGCCCTCACGGTCGCCGCGACCGTCGTTCCGATCATCGCGCGCCGCTTTCGGCTGATCCGCATCCCCGGGTACGAGCCGCGGGTCTCGGCGATCATCATGCCGCGGCCGAGCAATGGCCTGCCCATGCAGCTCGTCGCGCGCTGAAACTAGGCCCGGGCGAACTCCTCGTAGATCGCGAGCGAAATGCGGGCGAGCGCGCCATCGTCGTCGATGTTGTCGCGCGCGAGCTCGCGCGCGAACAGCGCGACGGCGTACGGCCCGGTGGGCGCGTACACGATCCCCACGTCGTTCCGCAGCCGGCGGTAGGAACCGGTCTTGTGCGCGACCACGGTGCCCTTCGGCAAGAGGCCGGGGATCCGCGTCGCGGACTGGATCCGCTTCAGCAGCTCGAGGATCGCCGTGCACGAGTCTGGGTCCAGGATCGCCCGCGACTCGATGAGCTCGAGCAGCCGGCACATGTCGGCGGGCGTCGTGCGATCCGCCTGCTCCGGGATCATCGAGCGGCCCCCGCTGCCGGCGGAGAGGCGAAGTAGGCGGCGCAGCTCGTCGTACCCGCCGGGCTGGGTGTGATCCAGGTCCACGAGCTCCATGAGCATCTCGCGGATGTCGAAGGGCACGCGGATGCTCTCCAGGCCGAGCCGGCCCATCGTCGATTCGATGCGCGTCTTCCCCACCCGATCGAACAACAGGTCCGTCGCGGTGTTGTCGCTAACCGACATCATCAGGACGGACAGATCGCGAACTGTCGGGTTCAGCCCATCGTCGAGGAACTGCAGGACCCCGGAGCCGGCCACCTTGGTGTCCTCGCGATACGTCACGCGCTCCGAGAGGTCGATCCGGCCGGCGATCGCGTCCTCGTAGAGCGTCACGAGCAGCGGAAGCTTGATGACCGAGGCGGTCGGGAACAGCTCGTCCTCGCGATAGCTGATGTGCCGCCCGGTCAAAAGGTGCGTCGCGGCGACCCCGACGATCCCGCCGGTCGCATCGGCGAGCCGCTCGATCTCCGAGCGGACGGCGGTGAGCGTCACGGCTTCGGCGGCTTCACGACGACGCGCAGCCCAAGCTCCTCGAGCAGCTTCGGGTCGACATCGGCCGGGGAATCGAGCAACGGGTCGTAGCCCGTCTGGGTCTTCGGGAACGATTGGACCTCGCGGATGTTCTCGGTCCCCGCCAGGCTCATGCAGAGCCGGTCGATCCCCGCGCCGGCCCCGCCGCTCGGCGGCGCGCCGTACTCGAGCGCGTCGAGCAGCGCGCCGAACCGCGTTGCCGCGTCCTCTTTCGTCACGCCCATCTGCTGGAACACGCGCTCTTGGACGGCGCGCTGGTAGATGCGGATGCTCCCGCCGAAGATCTCCTTCCCGTCGACCGTGAAGTCGTACTGCTTCGACAGCGCCTTCTCTGGCTCGGTGTCGAGCAGCGCGAGGTCCTTCTCCGACAACGGCGCGCAGAACGGATTGTGGGTGAACGTCCACCCGCCTTCCGGTGTCCGCTCGACGAGCGGGAAGTCGGTGATCCACATGGCGTAGTGCTTCGTCGTGTCGGCGAGGCCGAGCTCGGGACCGAGGCGCTCGCGCACGACGCCGAGCGACACGCTCGCGACCTGGTGGGTGTCCGCGACCGCGAGGAGCAGATCGCGGTCCTTCGCCTTCGACGCCGAGCGGATCCCATCCAGCTCCGCGGGGGTGAGGAACTTCGCGACGGGCGACCGGATCTCCGCACCGGCGAACGCGAATGACGCGAGGCCCTTCGCGCCCTTCGTCTTCGCGATCGCCTGCCAGCCGTCGATGTCCTTCCGGGTCGCGTCGGCCTTGCCCCGCACCAGCAGGCCGCGCACCGCACCGCCGGCGTCGATGACCGAGCGGAACGCGTTGAATCCCGTGCCGCGCAGGGCGTCGGTGAGGTCGACCAGCTCCATGGCGAACCGCACGTCGGGCCGGTCGGTGCCGTACCGCCGGATCGCCTCTTCGTAGGTCATGCGAGGGACCGGGGTCTTCGCGAGCGGCTTGCGCCCGAACTTCTTGAAGATCTCCGTGTACAGCGCCTCGAGCGTGGACATGACGTCCTCGCGATCCACGAAGGACATCTCGAAGTCGAGCTGGGTGTGCTCGTAGACGCGGTCGGCACGGGGATCCTCGTCGCGATAGCAATGCGCGATCTGGAAGTACTTGTCGATCCCGGCCACCATGAGGATCTGCTTGTACTGCTGCGGTGACTGCGGCAGCGCCCAGAACTTGCCCGGGTAGTAGCGCGAGGGAACGACGAAGTCACGTGCGCCCGTCGGGTCGGAGCGGATGAGCGTCGGGGTCTCGATCTCCCAGAAGTCGCGCTCCGTCAGGTAGCGCCGGATGAACGCCACGACCTCGTGCCGCAGGCGCATGAGCTCGCGCGGGCCCTCGCGCCGCAGGTCGACGTAGCGGTACTTCCAGCGCAGGGTCTCCTCGACCGGCGTCTCCTCGTTCACATAGAAAGGAGGGGTCTTCGCCTGGTTCAGCACCGTGACCGTCTCGGCGGCCACCTCGATCCCGCCTGTCGGAAGCTTCTGATTGACGGTCTCGGCCGAGCGCTCGCGGACCGTCCCGGTGATCTGGAGCACCCACTCATTGCGGACGTCGCCGAGCGCGTCGTGGACCGCATCGCCGGACTTCGCGACGATCTGGGTGATCCCGTAGCGGTCGCGCAGGTCGATGAACGTCAGTCCGCCGAGGTCGCGCCGCCGGTGGACCCAGCCGGCCAGCGTGACGTGCTTGCCCGCCGCGGCGGGCGTGAGTTCGCCGCAGGTGTTCGTGCGCAGCATCTCCCTAGTCTCGCGGGTCCGTGACGAACGGGGTCTCGCCCGCTGCGCCCGGCTCGTCGATGAGCCGCGGCTTCGGCCGCTTGGGCACGTGGCGGCCGACCTCGACCACGACGGCGGCGAGCCTGGTGACCCGCTGCTCCTTCGCGACCAGGTCGCGGACGATCACCTTGCCGCCGCGGGACTCCTCGGTGCCGCGGATGACCGCGACCTTCGCACCGTGCTTGATCGCGCTCTCGAGCTGCTTGTCGAGCGAGCGCTTCGAGTAGTCGATCGCCACGCGGAATCCGGCCTCGCGCAGCGGAGTCGCGAGCTGGATGCGGTCGGCGCCGTCGTCCGGGTCGCCGGACAGCACGTAGACGTCGGCAGCCACCGACTCGTCGATCTTCACACCCTGGGTCTTCAGGGCGAAGTACAGCACGTCGATGCCGCCGGCCACGCCGACGCCGGGCACGTCCGGCCCACCCATCGTTCGCACCAGACCGTCGTAGCGCCCGCCACCGGCCACGCTGATCTCACCGGCCTGCGTGTACTCGGGGTCGGTCAGGACGCACTCGAAGACCGTGCGGGTGTAGTAGTCGAGCCCGCGGACCTTGCGTGCGTCGACGTCGTAGCGGATCCCGAGCCGGTCGAGACCATCCGTGACCGCCGCGAAATGCGCGCGGTCGCCGTCGGAGATGAGCTCGCTCAGCTTCGGCGCGCCCGCCGCGATCTCACGGGTGCGCGGAACCTTCGAATCGATGATCCGCAGCACGCTGGTGCCGAGCCGCTCCTTCGAGTCCTCGTCGAGCTCGTCCCGGAATTTCGTGAAGTACTCGGTCAGCGCGGCTTTGACCTTCTCGCGCGATTCCGCGCCGCCGATGGTGTTCACCTTGAGCAGGAAGTCGGTGAGCCCAACGTCGGCGAGCAGGCCGGTCGTGAACTCGATGATCTCGACATCGGCAGACGGCTCCGGCGCGCCGAAGCACTCGAGGCCCCACTGCCAGAACTGGCGGTACCGGAGCTTCTGCGGCCGTTGGCCGCGGAACATCGGGTCCCAGTACGAGAACCGCACGGGCTGCGGCGCGCGATGCAGGCCGTGCTCGAGATACGCCCGCGCGACCGGCGCGGTGCCCTCGGGGCGGAGCCCGAGCCCGGCCTGCCCGTGCAGCGACACGTCGTACATCTCCTTGCCGGCCGTGTCGCTCGACTGACCCGACGTCCGGAGGAAGACCTCGCGGTCCTCGGCGATCGGCGTGACGATGCGCGGGTAGCCATAGCGGCGCGCGCGCGCCATGACGACGGCGAACAACCGGTCGAAGCCGGCCGCCTCCTCGGGGAGCAGGTCCCGCATCCCGCGGGGGGCTTGGTACGTGGGCATCGGGGCATCAAGTATGGTCGAAGGACACAGCTCACGGAGGTGCGCCACGGCAGATCAACAGAGCGCCACGATCGATCTCGAGCGCGGCGGGAGCTTCACGATCGCGCTCCGACCGGACAAGGCCAAGCAGACCGTCGCGAATTTCGTCGCGAAGGCCAAGAGCGGCTTCTACGACGGCAAGACGTTCCACCGCGTCGAGGACTGGGTTGTCCAGGGCGGTGACCCGGACGGGACCGGCCGCGGCGGCGGGAAGATGCCGAGCGAGCTGAACGATCTCCCGTTCTCGAAGGGCTCCGTCGGGATCGCTCGTGGCGGTGACATCAAGGTGAATAACGATTCGCAGTGGTTCGTCTGCAAGGCAGATGCGTCGTGGCTGAACAACCAGTACACGAACTTCGGCCAGGTCACGACCGGGCAGGACGTGG
>DATCOR010000181.1:0-5207 GCA_036564585.1 Candidatus Limnocylindria bacterium
GCACCAGGCCGAGAACATCCGGAAGATGTTCCTTGCGATGGCCGATGACCTACGGGTCGTCGTCATCAAGCTGGCCGACCGGCTGCACAACATGCGGACCCTGGGCGCGCTCCCGCCAGAGAAGCAGACGCGGATCGCGAAGCAGACGATGGAGATCTACGCGCCGCTCGCGCACCGCCTCGGGATCTGGCAGATCAAGTGGGAGCTCGAGGACCTCGCGTTCAAGTTCCTCGAGCCTGAGCACTACCGCGAGCTCGCCGAGCTCCTCGAGTCCCGGCGCGCGGTCCGCGAGAAATTCATCGACCGGACGATGAAGATCCTGACCAGCGAGCTCGAGAAGGCCGGCATCAAGGCCGACATGTCCGGGCGGCCGAAGCACTTGTGGTCCATCGCCCAGAAGATGCGGCGCAAGAACGTGAGCGTCGATCAGGTGTACGACCTGCTGGCGATCCGGGTCATCGTGAACGACGTGCCGGCCTGCTACGCGGTGCTCGGCGTGGTGCACACGCTCTGGCCCCCGATCCCCGGTCAGTTCGATGACTACATCGCCGTGCCCAAGAACAACATGTACCAGTCGCTGCACACGGCGGTCATGGGTCCCGATGGCCAGCCGATCGAGATCCAGGTGCGCACGCACGACATGCACACGCTCTCCGAGTACGGCATCGCGGCGCACTGGCGGTACAAGGAGGGCGGGAAGGGCGACGCGAACTACGAGTCGAAGCTCGCCTGGGTGCGCCAGCTCATGGAGTGGCAGCACGACGTCGCGGACGCGACCGAGTTCGTCGAGTCGCTCAAGGTCGACGTCTTCCAAGACCAGGTCTTCGTGTTCACGCCGAAAGGCGAGGTGAAGGATCTCCCGACCGGCGCGACACCGATCGACTTCGCGTATCGCATCCACACCGACATCGGTCACCGGACGATCGGCGCGAAGGTGAACGGGCGGATCGTCCCGCTCGACCACAAGCTGCAGTCCGGGGACATCGTGGAGATCGTCACGAGCAAGGCGGGCCGCGGTCCGTCGCGTGACTGGATCACCATGGTCCGC
The DNA here is from genome assembly GCA_036564585.1 of Candidatus Limnocylindria bacterium. Taxonomy (GTDB): domain Bacteria; phylum Chloroflexota; class Limnocylindria; order P2-11E; family P2-11E; genus UBA4735. Next base: position 1,049 of record DATCOR010000181.1, read on the forward strand.
ACCCCCGGCGCGCGCGAGAAGATCCGCCAATGGTTCAAGCGCCAGCAACGCGAGGAGAACGTGGCCCACGGCCGCGAGCTCCTGGACCGCGAGCTGAAGCGGATCGCCCAGCGGGCGCTCTCGGACATCAGCGAGGCGGATCTCCAGAAGGCGACGGAGTTCCTCAACCTGCACGACATCGACACGATGTACGCGTCGCTCGGCTACGGCGCCCTGACCGCGGCGCAGGTCGTGACCCGGCTCGGCATCGTGGACGACCAGCAGCTCGCGATCCCCGAGGTCGCGCCGCAGCCACCGCCGACCTCGCGCGGCGGCGTCCGGGTGAAGGGCGTCGGCGATCTGCTCATCCGGTTCGGCGTGTGCTGCAGTCCGGTGCCCGGCGATCCGATCACCGGCTACATCACGCGCGGCCGCGGCGTCACCGTGCACCGCTCGGACTGCCCGAACGTGCGCGGCAGCGCCGAGCCCGAGCGCACCGTCGAGGTGGAGTGGGAGAACCGCGCGGCGGCCACGTACCCCGTCGCGATCCGGATCGAGGGCTGGGACCGCGATGGCTTCCTGCGCGACGTCGCGGCGGTGATCAGCGAGAACCAGGTCCAGATGGTCAGCCTCTCGGCGAACGCGAACCCCGACAAGACCGCCACGGTGAACGCGACGCTGCAGGTGACGAGCGTCGAGCAGCTGTCGCGTGTCCTCGCGAAGCTCGAGAGCGTCCGCGACGTGTTCACCGTGTCCCGCGACGGCCGGTGAGGTCCGAGCGACTCGAAGCAGCGAGCGCGGACCGGACGTTCACCGCGAAGCTCTCGCTGCCGCAGGGTGGCGGTCCGTTTCCCGCGATCGTCGGCGTGCACCCGGCCGACGACGGCTCCCGCGATCACTACCTGTTCCGGCATCTCGAGTCGATCCTGCCGCCCACAGGCATCGCGGTCGCCCGGTTCGACCGCCGCGGTGATGACGTCCCGCTGCTCGACCAGGCCCGCGACGTCGAGGCCGTGGTGGACGCGATCGCGTCCCGCCCCGACATCGATCGCGATCGGATCGGGCTCTGGGGTTTCAGCCAGGGCGCGTGGGTCGCGCCGCTGGTCGCGACCCGGTCGGATCGGGTCGCGTTCCTGGTGCTGGTCGCGTCGACGGGCGTGAGTCCCGCCGCGCAGATGCGCTACGGCACGGCGAAGCAGGCCCGCGCGTTCGGGCACACCGAGCCGCAGGTCCAGGCGCTCCTCGCGTTGCGGTCCGCGTTCGAGGACTACGCGCGCGGTCGCCGGCAGCGGGCCGAGGTCCAGGCGCAGGTCGACGCGGCGCGCGACGAGCCGTGGTTCCCGCGCGCGTGGGTCCGCGCGGAGCTGCCGAGCGAGCCGGGGTTCTGGCCGGATATGGACTTCGAGCCGGCGCCGGTGTTCGCGCGCGTCCGGGTCCCGGTGCTCCTGTTCTACGGGGAGGACGACGAGTGGCAGCCGATCGAGGCGAGCATCGCCGCCTGGAAGGGCCCCGGACGCACGATCAACCGCCTGCGCGGGACCACGCACGCGCCGACGCTGCGCGGAGAGCGTGACCTCGCGAGCGTGTCGCCCGACTACACCGATAGTCTGGTCGCGTGGCTGCGCAGGGTGACCGCTCGCTGACCGAACCCGCGTGGAAGAAGCGATTCCGCGGGCCGCGCTTCGGGTTCCCGCAGTGGGCCCGCGAGCGGCCGGAGCGGATCATCTACGGCGCGAACCACGAAGGCACGTTCGAGGTCTACGGGCTCGACCTCGTGACCGGCGTGGAGCGCCGGCTCACGTCGCGCAAGGAAGGCACCGGCTACCGCGTCCCGCCGCGCATCGATCCGCAGGGCAACGAGGTCTGGTGGTGGGACGACGAGGGCGGGAGCGAGCTCGGCGTCTGGCGCGCCCAGCCGTTCGAGGCAGGTGCGGCGCGGATCGCCACTGACCTCCGGCCGTCGTACTCCGCGAACACCGCGCTCGGGACCGGTTTCGCGCTCGTGGGCCGGTCGGGCGGTGAGGGCACGACGGTCGACCTCGTGGCCGAGGGCGGCTCGCGGCGCCTCTACGCGCATCGCGAGTCGGCGCAGGTCGGGATGCTGTCGACGGACGACGAGCTGTTCGTGCTTTCCCACAGCGAGCGCGGCGACGCGCGCAACCGCGCGATCCGGATCCTAGATCGGCGCGGCACCACGGTCGCGGAGCTCTGGGACGGACCGGGCCGCGGCCTGCGGGCGACCCGATGGAGTCCGGTCGCGGGCGACGAGCGCGTGCTCATCGGTCACGAGCGCGCTGGCACCTGGAGGCCGTTGATCTTCGACGCGCGCACGAAGACCGAGAAGCTCATCGACCTCGAGCTGCCGGGCGAGATCGAGCCATCGTGGTACCCGGACGCGCGAGCCTTGCTGCTCCGCCACGATCATCGCGGCCGCGGTGAGCTCTACCGCTACGACCTCGAGCGGAAGATCCTCGCCCGACTGGACACGGCTCCCGGCAGCATCGACTGGGCCGCGGTCCGGCCCGATGGCGCGGTCTGGCTCGCGCTCAGCACCTCGGAGGCGCCCCGCGCGCTCGTCACGCTCGATGGCGCGCGGATCCTGCCACGCGTCGCCGGTGATGTGCCGAGCGGCCGCCGGTACCGCGACGTCGTCGCGGGCGAGGTGCACGGCTTCGTAGCCACGCCAGACGGCGCAGGCCCGCACCCGATCCTGTTCAGCATCCATGGCGGTCCGGAGGCGCACGACGAGGACACCTTCTCGGCGACGGTGCAGGCCTGGGTGGATCACGGCTGGGCCGTCGCGATGGTCAACTACCGCGGCTCGACCGGCTACGGGCGCGCGTGGCGCGACGCGATCGCGGGCAAGCCCGGCCTAACCGAGCTCGCGGACGTCGCCGCGATCCACGACCGGCTCATCGCCGACGGGCTCGCCGATCCGAAGCGCTCGATCCTCTCGGGCGCGTCATGGGGCGGCTATCTCACGCTGCTCGGGCTCGGTACCCAGCCGGAGCGGTGGTCGGCCGGCATCGGCATCGTGCCGATCGGTGACTACGTGGCTGCGTTCGAGGATGAGATGGAGCCGCTCAAGCGATACGACGCGGCGCTGTTCGGCGGGACGCCGGACGAGGCACCTCTGGCGTACCGCGTCGCGAACCCGATCACGTACATCGAGCGCGTCCGCTCACCCCTGCTCGTCACGGTGGGTCAGAACGATCCGCGCTGCCCGGCTCGCAGCGTCGATGTCTACACCGCGCGGCTGCGGGAGCTCGGGATCCCGTTCTCGGAGTACCGCTACGACGCCGGACACGGGTCCGTCGTAGTCGCCGAGCAGATCAAGCAGCTCGCGCTGCAGCTCGACTTCGCGGCCGCGCATTTCGGGACGACCCCTGCGCTCGCCTGAGCCGGGCACGCCGCTCGCGCGCGTCGACACGCCGGCGCTGGTCGTCGACCTGGACGCCTTCGAGCGGAACCTCGACCGGATGGCGGCGTTCACGGCCCGTACCGGTAAGCGGGTACGGCCACACGCGAAGACCCACAAGTCGCCGCTCGTCGCGAAGATGCAGCTCGACCGCGGCGCGATCGGGCTCTGCTGCGCCAAGCTCGGCGAAGCGGAGGTCATGGCCGACGCCGGGATCGGCCTCCTCCTGATCACCACTGAGATCGCCGGCGAGCCGAAGGTCTCGCGGCTCGTCGCGCTGCGGAAGCGGTCGGAGATCATGGCCGCGATCGATGACCTGGACGTGGCCCGCACCCTGTCCGACGCGATGGGGGCCGCGGGTCTGGTGCTCGACGTGCTCGTCGACGTGAACGTCGGGCAGGATCGCACCGGCGTGCGGCCCGAGGATGCGGGCGAGCTCGCTGCGTGCGTCGCGTCGCTGAACGGCCTGCGGCTGCGTGGGATCCAGGCCTACGAGGGCCACCTGCAGCACGTGTACCTCGAGGCCGAGCGCCGGATGAAGTGGCGGCAGTGTGCGGACCGGATGCTCCAGGCTCGCGAGCAGATCACGAAACGCGGTCTGCCGGTCGAGATCGTGAGTACCGCCGGGACCGGCACCTGCGCGTTCGCGGCTGAGCTCCCTGAGGTGACCGAGATGCAGGCCGGGTCGTACCCGTTCATGGATTCCGACTACGCGCAGGTCAAGGGGCTCCCCTACGAGTCGTCGCTCACCGTGCTCGCCTC
>DATCOR010000182.1:0-6366 GCA_036564585.1 Candidatus Limnocylindria bacterium
CGTCCGAGGTGAAGATCCCGAAGGTCGAGCCGTACCTCGACATATACGTGCGGGCCTACGTCGGCGACGATGTGAACGGCTACTCGCGCGTGTACTTCCGGCGTGAGGCCGGGAAGTGGATCCGCAGCGAGCCCCTCGACACCGAGCTCGGCGGCGATCAGACGAAGACCGTCGATGGCCTGCAGCTCAGCTACTACGGGATCGACAGCGACGTGATCGACGAGTACGCGACATCGGGGAACGACGTCCGGGCGTTCCTGCTGCAGCAGGCCGCGGGTCACACCGCGACGGGGCAGGCATTCGGGCTGCGGATCTTCCCCACGCGCGGGGCGGCGGGACCGAACGTCGCCTGCGGCGTCGCGGGCTTCCACATCCCCAACACGCCGAACGATCCGTTCATCCGGCTCTTCAGCAATGCGCTGTCGTTCAAGGCCGGCCTTGCGTCAGTGACCGAGACGACCGCGAGCATCATCCGGCACGAGGGACTGCACTGGCTGCAGGATCAGTTCATCGCCGGGATCACCGCGCGCCTGCCGTTCTGGCTCGTGGAGGGCTGGCCGGACTTCATCGGTCAGTCACGAAGCCTCGCGGTCAAGAAGAACGTCGTGTGCAACACGCCGACGCCGACGTACAAACAGCTCGAGGACGGCGTCCTGCAGACGCCCGAGACCCCGCCCGAGCTGCCAGGGCAGTACTACTCGTTCGCGAACACGATGGTCGAGTACGTCTACAAGATCGGCGGCGGCGCGAACGCCTATTGGGACCTCATGACCGCATACAAGGCCGGGGTCGATGCGAAGGTGAATCTGCCGCAGGTCCTCCATGTGACCCCCGAAGGGTTCTACGCGGGGTGGATCCTCTGGACGAAGCAGACCTACTGCTGAAAGTGGCCTACGAGCGAGCGAGCCCTTCCGCTACCGGTCGTACGGAATGCGGTACGGACCATCCATTCGCTGACCCTTCTTTGGTACCTCTGGGCGGTTGTCGGCGCGTCCGGCCGCTGGGTATGGTGCTCCCAGCACTCAACGGGAAACGGGAAGGGAACACAGCACGTGAGCGTGACCGTCGCGCGCGTCGAGACGCTCGCCCTCGTGCCGACGCTCGGCCTCGATGCGTTCGGCCCGATCCCGGACGTCATCGACCGCGCCCGGAATGGGGATCGCGCCGCGTTCGCGGAGCTCTACGACACCCACGTGGACAGCGTCTATCGCTACCTCCTCTACCGGGTCCGTGAGCCCAGCGACGCCGAGGACCTCTGCAGCGAGGTGTTCACCCGCGCGTTCGCGAACATCCACCGCTACCGGTGGCAGGGCAAGTCGTTCCTCGCCTGGCTGTACACGATCGCGCGCAACGCGGTCACTGACCGCCGGCGCCGCGAACGGCCGACCGTCGAGATCGACAACGCCTTCGGCCTGGCCGAGGACGGCCCCACGGCGCACGAGCGCGCGGTCCATGGCGAAGCCGTCGACCTGCTGCGCGGCGCGGTGCGTCATCTCACGACCGAGCAGCAGGAGGTCCTCGTCCTGCGGTTCGTCGAGAACCGGTCGAGCCGCGAGGTCGCGAAGATGCTCGGCAAGAACGAGGGCGCGATCCGCGCGCTGCAGTTCCGAGCGCTCGGTCGCCTGCGCAAGCTCATGCGCGAGGACCCGGCCTAGTTAAGACGCGGCTAAGAACCCGCGTCCGCGCACCGTCCTCGCTCGTACACTCGGAACAGCCGTGATCCGCTTCCGCCCCGCTCTCCTCCTTGCCGTCGCGCTCGTCGTGTCGTCCTGCTCGGCGGTCCAGAACGAGCTGCCGATCCCGGCGGCCACCACGAGCTTCGCCACGGCCGAAGCCGCGTTCAACATCCTGATCGAGCGCCACGTCGACAAGCCCGGCTCGCCCCAGCTCCTGAACGCGGCCCTGGACGCGGTCCAGACGCTCCTCGAGAAGATGGCCGATCCCTCGCAGACGGTGACGAAGCCGACGTTCACGGGCAGCCCGCAATCGGACTTCGCGAAGTTCGCCTCGACGCTCACCGACGTGTTGAAGGCGAACCCGACGGAAGACCCGAAGCTGGTCGAGGAGCAGGCGACCGACGGCATGGCCCGGTCGATGAACGAGTGCCACACCTACTACCTCGACCCGACCCGCGCGAAGGGCTTCAATGCCCCGCCCCAGGAGTACTCCGGCATCGGCGCGTCGATCACCTCGCCCGGCCCGAACGACCTGGTCGAGGTGGCCCAGGTGTTCCCGGGTAGCCCGGCCGAGAAGTCCGGCGTGAAGAAGGGCGACAAGATCAAGACCGTGAACGGCGAGGACATGTTGGGCCTGACATCCGAAGAGGTCGCGAACAAGATCAAGGGCCCCGAGGGCACGACGGTGAATATCGTGTTCGTCCGCAACGGCGCCGACACCCCGATCGCGATCGTGCGCGCGAAGGTGATCCAACCGCGGGTGACGGACCAGACCGACGACGGAAACATCGGCTACATCGCCGTCTCTCAGCTGAACGGCGATGTATCCAACCAGGTCGCCCAGGCCGTGAAGCGCCAGAACGACGCGGGCGTCGTGGGCCGGGTGCTGGACCTGCGCGATGACCCGGGTGGCGACCTCTCCGCGGCCGTGGACATTGCGAGCATCTTCATCCACAACGCGACGATCGTGTACCAGGTCGGTCGTGACGGGAACCGCACGCCGCTTCGCACGAACGACCGGATGTACGTCGCCACCCCCAAGCCGCTCGTCGTGCTCGTCAACAAGAACTCCGCCTCGGGCGCCGAGATCATCGCCGCCGGCGTGCGCGCGAACGGCGTCGGGACGGTCATGGGCGAGCAGACCGCGGGCTGCGTCGGGATCGGCCAGCCGCGCGAGCTGCCGGACGGCGGGCTCCTCCTCGTGACGATCGCGCGCATGGAGGACGCCAAGACCGGCGAAGCGCTGAACGGTCCGGGCAAGGGCATCGTGCCGGACAAGCCGGTCGCCACCGACGCGAGCGGGGCCGACAACCAGCGCCTCGCGGCCGACGCATTCATCCGGAGCGGCGGGAAGACCTAGGCGGCGACCCCCAGCCCGACCAGCCCCGCGAGCAGCACGAGTACCCCGACGTACTGATTCGGCGCGAGCCGTTCGCCGAGCACGGTGATCGCAAGGAGCGCCGGGATGATCGGGTACACCCCGCTCCCCGTCGCCACGATCGATGCGTAGCCGCCCTGCACGCCGATGACGTAGAAGACGTTCGCGAGCGTGTCGAAGAGGCCCGAGCCGACGACGATGCCGAGCGTCGCCATGCTGACCCGGCCGGGTAGCCCGCGGCGGAGCGCGGCAAGGATGGCGACCGACGCGGCGACGCTGACGATCCGCTGCATGAGGATCATCGCGAGACCGTCGTGCTCGCGCGTGGCGAAGGCCATGAGCGCGGCCCAGCCGCCGAACGCGAGCATCGCGGCGATTGCCAGCCACACGCCGGGCTTCGGCCGGCTGAGCGCCGCGGCGAGGCTGCGGCCGTCGGTGCCGGTCATGATGATGCCGATCGTCGTCACCGCGATCGCGACGGTCTGCGCCGGGTTCAGCCGTTCGCCAAGGAAGACGACGACGAGCAGCACGGTCACGGCGACGTACGCCGCTCCGATCGGGCTCACGATCGCGATCGGCCCGAGCGCAAGCGCCTTGTAGAAGAGCAGCAGTCCGGTGAGCCCAAGCGCCGCCAGCGCGCAGGCGAGCGGGAGCTGGTCGAGCGACAGTGCCGGGAATCGGCCGACGAGCGCGAGCGCGACCGCGTACAGGACGGTGCCGGTGACCTGCATCCCCAGCATGGCCTGGAACACGCCGAGCCGGCGGGTCGAAAGTGCGCCCGCGTAGTCGGCGAGGCCCCAGCCGACCGCCGCGCCGACGCCGTAAAGGAGCGGGGTCAGAGGACGAGCTGGCGCGGCGCGCGCGTCAGATTTCGCGACCCGGTGGCCGTGATCACGAGCATGTCCTCGAGCCGCACGCCGCCGATGGCCGGGTCGTAGATCCCGGGCTCGACCGTCACGACGTCGCCCACGGCCAGCGGCGCGAGGCCGCCGCGGCCGACGCTGGGCGCCTCATGGATCTCGAGCCCGACCCCGTGGCCGGTCCCATGGATGAACCCTCGGGTCACGGGATCCTTCAGATCGTGCTTGTGACCGGCGCGCAGGGTGTCGTAACCCGCGGCGAAGATGATGTCCTCGACAAGCTCGTGGACGGCCCGGCCCATGATCCCGGGGCGCAGCGCCTTGATGCCCTCGTCCTGCGCCCGCATCACGACCTCGTACATCTTCACGATCTCCTGCGCGGGCACGCCCTTGGACACCGTCCGAGTCATGTCCGCGAAGTACCGCGTCTCCTTGTGCTGCGGGAAGATGTCCATGACCACCGGCTCGTGCGCGCGCAGCGGTCCGCTCCCGATCATGTGCGGATCCGCCGCCTGCGGGCCGGGAGCGATGATCGTCGACTCGGCCATGCACCCGCGCTCCAGGAGCGCGCCCTCCACGATGCCGCGCACGCGCTCGGCGGTGAGCGGCGCGCCGTCGAGCCCGAGCGTCCCGTCAGCGCGTACGTCGGCCCGGGCGATCGCGTCCACGCCGAGCTGCCAGGCCTCCTCGGTCGCGCGCTGGGTCGCCTCCAGCGCCGTGATCTCGTCGGGCCGCTTGGCGCGACGGCGCTGCTCCAGCCCGTCGATGACCGCCAGGTCGATCCCTTTCGCGCGGAGCCGGTCGGCGAGCGCGATCGGGAACGACTGCGGCACGTTGATCTGCTTGGCTCCATGCGCCGCGAGGAACCGCTCGACGAGCGTCGCGGTCCCGTCGCCGATCGGGGACAGCACCGCGTTCAGCTCGCGCGCGCCGTACTCGTCGATGTTCTCGATCTTCGTCGCACGCGATTGCTTCCGCGCCCGGCCCTCCTCGAGCGAGTTCGTCAACATCACGATCTCGCCATCCTGCTCGAGCACGATCTGCGGATCGGGCGCCAGGAACCGGATGGAGTGGTAGATGTCGGGGAACCGGTACGTGTCGCCGAAGAAGAGCAGGGGCCGCCCTCCGTCGTGCCGTGCCATTCGATCCTCCCGTGCCGTGGCTCAAAACGCTACAGGACGGGCACGGACATCGTGCGCATCGATCCGGCGCGCGCGGGGAAGTGAGGCGCGCGTGTTCGGAGAGTCGCTGACGTAGCAGCGGAGCGAATCTTGTAGCGTTTCTCGGCATGCTCCGAGACCGCTATGCGCGGTTCGCAAGCGGCCTCGTCCTGCACGAGGAGCGCGTCGCCATCGGTCTCGTCGCGCTCTACGCCATCGTCTTCGGCGCGCTCTCGCTGATCCGCCACTGGTCGTTCCACTCGACGGGGCTCGACCTCGGCATCTTCGACCAGGTCCTCTGGAACACGTCGCAGGGCCGCTTCATGGAGTCGACGCTCAGCCTCGACCGCTGTGTGCCGCACTCGTTCTTCGGCGACCACTTCTCCCCCATCCTCGTGGCCCTCGTGCCGCTGTACTGGATCGCGCCGCACCCCGAGACGCTGCTCGTCGTCCAGACGATCGCCCTCGCGGCCGGCGCGCTGCCGCTGTATCTCCTTGCCCGCACGCTGCTACCGCGCGGCATCGAGCGGCTCATCTGGGTCTTCGCGTACGTGCTCAGCGCGCCGCTCGCGTTCATCACGCTGTACGACTTCCACGAGGTCTCGCTCTCAGTGGTCCCGCTCGGGTTCGCGATCTACTTCCTCGTCACGCGCCGGACCGCGCCGATGGTCGTGGCGCTCCTCGTCGCCTTCACGGTCAAGGAGGAGTTCGCGCTCATCGGCATCGGCTTTGGGATCGCCCTCGCCTTCCAGGGGCGCTGGCGAAGCGCGGCACTCGTGGCGATCGGCAGCGCCGCGGTCTTCGTCGTGACCCTGAAGGTGATCATCCCCGCGTTCGCGGACGCGCCCTATCAGTACCTCGACCGGTACGCGAGCCTCGGCGGCGACGAGCTCGCCATCCTTCGCACGCTGATCTTCGATCCACTGCGCGATATCTCTGTGCTGCTCCAGGGCGAGGTCGGCTCGAAGGCCGTGTTCGTGCTCAGCCTGTTCAGTCCCGGCCTGTTGCTGGCCCTGCGCTCGCGCTGGGCGGTCGTCCCCTCGATCGTGCCGCTCGGCTACCTGCTGCTGTCCGACTACGGCGGCGAGCACACGCTCCACAACCAGTACGGCGCGCCGATCATCCCGCTGGCGCTCGGCGCGTCGATCGTCGGATTCGCGAAGACGAGTCCGCGCTGGCGGACGCGCGCCGTCGGAGGCGTCGTGCTGGCGACGCTGTTCTTCTGCATCGGCTTCGGCGGCTGGCCGTTCTCGCGCGACTTCGAGAACGCGTACCTGCGCGGCAACCCGGAC
>DATCOR010000189.1:0-2358 GCA_036564585.1 Candidatus Limnocylindria bacterium
GGACCGGCCTTGTCGACGTCACCGAGCCAGAGCTGCTCGCCGGACATGAAGCCGATCTGGTGCGTGCCCGGCCGCCACAGCGCGCCGCGTTTACCCGCGCCAGGCTCGGTTTTCGCCGCGCCGTAGTTGTCGATCGGCCACCACACGAGGTCGCCGCCAGTAAGGCTGACGCCGAGCACGAGCTTCCCGTCCGTCGACGCATGGACCTGGCCCATCAACATGGAGCGGCTCGAGGTGTCCGAACTTTGAGCCGTGAATGAGTTGTCGCGATTGAACCGGACGGTCACGTACTTGCCGATGTACCCACCGTCACCGGTGAGCCCGGCGGCCGCGAGGCTCGTCGTGCGATCCCAAGCGAGCGGCCGGTAGACCCACCCGGTGTTGTTCTGCGTGTCGATCGTGGTGGCGTGCGGCCCATCTGGGTTGAGGTCATAGATGTTGAGCGTTGCGCTATTGGGGCCACCACCGATGAAGGTACCGCTGTCGATCGAGTAAAGGAGCCCGGTCCCGTCGCTCGACCACGCGATCCCGCCGCCGCGCGCTCCGGCGGCGAGCGTCACCAGCGTCTGCTCGGTCGCGTTGCCGGCCGCGGGGAAGATCCGCAGCTGCTGCGGCTCCGCGGTGGTGAAGTAGGCGATCTGCGTGCCGTCCGGCGAGACCGCGAAGACCACTCCGGGGAAGGTCGCGAGGTTCGCGGCGCTTGACTCGGCACGGAGCCGCATTCCCGCGTTGCCGGCGGTCACGACGAAGCCGAAGTCGTTGTTGTAGATCGCGCCACCGGGCGCCGACGAGATCGGGCCGGTGGGTCCGCATGGCCCCAGGCACGGCGAGCTTGTTGGGCTTGCGCTCGGTACGACCACGGTCGCCTGGCTCGCCGACGGCGTCGGAGAAGCGCTCGGGTTCGCGGCATTCTGCTGCCGCTGGCCCAGCTGCAGCCCGACGATGAGCGCGATGACGAGGACGGCGACGACCGCACCCGCGGCCAGAAGATAACGAGACGAACGCCTCACGATGGTTTCCCTTCCTCTTACGCGGCGCCAGTCGCCGCGCGGTGGCAACGGGATCTCGTCGAGGTCCCTGACGAACAGATGGGTCAGGCCCTTGTCGCGGTCATCCACGGCTGATCCCCTCCTCGCGCATGTGCGCAAGTGATTGCGAGACGGTCGCGCTCACGGTCCCGCGCCGGATGCCGAGGCTCTCGGCGATCTCGTCCTGCGTGAGGCCGAGGTAGTAGTGCGCAACGACGATGGCGCGCTGCCGCTCCGTCAGGAGCGCGAGCAGCCGGCCGACCTCGAGCCGTTGGATGATCGCCGCGACCTCATCGGAGGACGAGCCCGTGTCGATCGAGACCTCGCGCTGCGCGCGGAAGATGCCGCGCCTGGTCTTGCGCAGCGCGACGCGATACAGCCAGCCTTCGAGATTGCGGTCGTCGTGCGGCGGATTGCGAAGCCCTTCCTCAAAGGCGTCGTGCAACCCATCGAGCGCCCGCTCACGATCGAACGTCGTCGCGATGAGCGCTCGATAGACCTGCGGGAACGCGCGGTCGTACACGTCGCCCCACCGTTCCGGTGTGATGTCTGGCATGCGTGAAGTAATGCAGTCCGGCCGCCCGGGCGCTTAGTTGCAAGCCCTCGCTTGCTCGATGCGACCACCGGATCTGCCGATACCGTTGAGCCATGGCTCGGGCGACGTTGGTCGCACTCTCGTCCCTCCTCCTCGTGGCGTGCAGCGCCGGGGCCGTTGCGCCGCCAACAGCCACGCCGGACGGCGGCTTCCTGCCGCGCTGCGCTTCGAGTATTCGTCCGCAATCCGAGCTCGACGCCGCCGGGCTGCCGCCGCTCGTCGTGTCGGGTCCGAGCCTGAGGTGCCTGCTGATCGCCTCGAATGGTGGCTCCGCGTACGACGCGGGTTACGACGAGAGCATCGAGCTCGTTGACGGACGGGTGCTCCACGTGTACGAGCGTCGCGGTGGACTACCGGTGAAGGCCGGCGGACAGACCCCGCAGCGCGAGGGCACTCGCGATGTGGGCGGGGCCACGTGGGCGTGGTCGATCCTTCAGGGACCGACGCTCTCACTCACGAACACGGTGGCTGGCACCTACGTGGAGCTTGACCTGCCCGGCGACGAATCGCAGCTCGACACGCTTGTCGCGATCGCCGCGGATCTCCGTCCCGTGGAGTCGCTGCCGCGTCCGCCCGCGCGCGATCTCTGTGCTGCACTGGGCGTGTCGAGCAACCCGATCACCGTCGCGGCAGCGTTCGACAGCACCGCGAGCGCGATCGCGCGGTGGCTCGAAACGCCGCAACCGCCGGACGGACCGCACGAGGTCAATTCGGAATGGCGTCAGCACCCGGCGG
>DATCOR010000212.1:0-5801 GCA_036564585.1 Candidatus Limnocylindria bacterium
GGTCGTGGCGCGAAGGCCGGCGCGCCGGAGGGCCGCGAGCATGCGCCGGTCGTAGAGGTTGCCTCCGGTGCGCCGCCGCGGATCGCCTGCCGTGACGAGCGCGACGTCAGGCGTAGTCGAGGACCACCTGGACGGTCTCGCTGGCGTCGGTGTCGAGCATCGCGTAGGCCTCGGCGGCGCGCGCGAACGCGAACCGATGCGTGATGAGCTCGGCGAGGGTTAGCTCGTCCAGTAGGTCCATGGCCATCGCGAGCCGGCGCTCGCGATCCCAGCGCGGCGCGAGGGCGGGATCGATTCGACTGACCTGCGAGCTGATGAGGCGCACGCGGCCGCGGTGGAACCGGCCGCCGAGGTCCAGCGGCACAGGCTTGCCGCCGTACCACGAGCACACGACGACCGTGCCCTCGGGCGCCACGCAATCGATCGCCTGTTGAAGGGCGGCTGGGCTGCCGCTCGCGTCGATCGCGATGTCGGCGCCGCGGCCGCCGCTCACCGTATGGATCACTCTCTCGTCGCCGGGGGCGACCGCGACTTGCGCGCCGAAGCGTTCGGCGAATGAACGCCGAACTGCCGATGGCTCGACCGCGACGACCCGGGCGCCGGATCGGCGCAGCAGCTGCGTCACGAGGAGTCCGACGACGCCCTGCCCGAATACCGCGACCACCTCACGGAGCCGCGGCTTGGCGTCGAGCACCACATTGATCGCGGTCTCGAGGTTGGCGAGGAACACGCCGTGATCGGCCTTCGTGCCGTCCGGGAGCCGCCGGACGAGCGATCCGGGGATGACGTATTCGTCTTGATGCGGATGCAGAGCGAAGACGAGATCGCCCTCGCGCAGGCCGCGCACGTTCCGCCCGAGCGCGACGACGCGGCCGACGCTCGCGTAGCCGTACTTGAGCGGAAAGCCGTAGCCGCCGGCGAGCGTCGGAAGGTCTAAGGGGAGCTCAGCATCGACTTCGCCGCGGTACACGAGCAGCTCGGTCCCGTGCGAGATCGCGGAGACGATCGCGCGGACCCGCACCTCGTCCGGGCCGGTCGCGGCTAGCTCCTCGGTCCGCAGCTCCACGGAGCGCGCACGCGGGAACCACACCGCGGCGGCCACCCTCAATCCGTCCTGGCCGCGGGCTCTCCGTAGAAGACGACGTCGCCGCCGCAGGCGATGAACCCCGCCCGCTCGAAGGTCAATGCGTCGCGGAGCCGGTCGATGTGCAGGTCACCGATCGCCGCGATCCCTTCGCCGATCACCTTCGGCGCGATGCAGACCGTGAGCCGATCGACCAGCCGCTCGCGCAGGGCGGCGGTGAGGACGGCGCGGCCACCTTCGATCAACAGGCTCCGGATCCCATCCATCCGCAGGCGGGCAAGCAGCGCGCGCAGGTCGACGCGGCCGTCTGCGTTAGCGCTGACGCGGAGGACCGTCGCGCCGCGTGCGCGGATGGCGGCGGCGCGGTCCTCGGACGCTCCAGGCGTCGTCGCGATGATCGTCCGAGCGTCCACCGTCCGGAGGACGCTTGAGTCCAACGGGATGCGGAGCGCGCTATCGACCACGATCCGTATCGGCTGATCGCCGGGTACGAGGCGGACGGTGAGCTTGGGGTCGTCCGCGAGCACGGTGCCGATCCCGACAAGCACAGCGTCGTGGGCGGCACGCAGCTCGTGCGCGAGGCGCAAGGATGACTCGCCGCTCACCCAGCGCGCGTCGCCGGTGCGCGACGCGATGCGGCCGTCGATCGTCTGCGCGTAGTGCACCGTCACGAGCGGCCGGTGCGCTGGGATCCCGGCCGTGCCGAGCTGGCGCGGATCAGGCAGCCCGTCGAGCAGGTGGCCCATCCGCGCGGCCTTCGTCCGGAGGTACGGCGTATTCACATCGTTGGGGATCGTCTCGAGCGGAACGCGCTCGACCACCTCGACGCCGTGCATCTCGAGGCCGAGGATCTTCGCCGGATTGTTGGTGAGCAGACGCACCGCCTGGACGCCCAGCGTCTGGAGCACGGTCGCGGCGGCCGAGTAGTCGCGCGCGTCGATCGGGAGGCCGAGCTCGACGTTCGCGTCAACGGTGTCGAGCCCACGGTCCTGCAGGTCATACGCGCGCACCTTGTCGAAGAGCCCGATCCCGCGGCCCTCGTGGTCGAGGTACAGCAGCACGCCGCGTTCGGCGGCACCGATCATCGCGAGCGACGACCGTAGCTGCTCGCCACAGTCGCACCGCAGGGACCCGAGCACGTCGCCGGTGAGACATTCCGAGTGAAGCCGGACGAGCACCGGTCCGTCGCTCTCCACATCGCCGCGAGCGAGCGCGACGACTTCGGTGCCGTCGAACCGGAAGACGCTCAGCCGGAAATCGCCCCAGCGCGTGGGCAGGGTCGCGTCGGCCCGGGAGGCATCGGCGGGGGAGTCGATCAGCACGTCATCCATCCAAACCCGTAGGGTGCCATTTGTATGCCACGACTGATCCGCGTCCCGGCCCGGCCTCGGTCGTGAGCGAGCTACCGGGCCGGATCATCATCCGCGGGCTCCGCTGTCGCGGCCGCCAGGGGCCCACCCCTGCGGATCGGGAGCAGGCGCAGGACTATCTGGTCGACCTCGAGCTTTCGGTCGACGTCGCGGACGCGGCCGGCACCGATGACCTCGCCGCGGCGCTCGACATCGCAACGGTCGCGTCGCTCGTCCGAGACGAGGTCGCCCGCCGCCCTCGCGTGCTCCTCGAGCGCATGACCGCCGACGTCGCGCAGGCGCTCCTCGAACGGTTCGATCAGGTCACCGAGGTCCTCGTGAAGGTCGAAAAGCCCGAGCCGCGTGGCCTCGACGCCGCCGCCGAGGCGGTGGAGCTCACGATCTCGCGCTAGCCGGCGCAGCCATCCGAAGGAGCGACGTCACCGCGATGCCGGCCGCGAGGGCATGCATCACCATGAGCGACGCCACTGCGGGAACGGTCGCTCCCGGATCGTGAATGACCAGCAGCGCGACGTCCGGGATCCACGAGAGCACGAGTGCGATCGCGGCGAGTCGCACGTACACCCGGTCCGCGTCCCGCACGAACCGTCGGATCGCAGCGAACACGACGGCCGCGATGACGATGCCGCCTGCGGTGTATGGCGCGACGGTCCCTTGAAATGGCTCGAAGTCCGGCGACACCGCGAACGCCTCGCGGGCGAGCGATTCGACCGCAAGGTCGACCGGGATGGCGATGGCCAGGGCGATCGCGGTCGCCAGGGCGATCCTCACGCCGGATCGATGAGCGCGTCCATCGCATCGAGGACGGCGGCGTGGACGTCGCTCGTCCCGGCCGATGCGATCGGCTGACCGAACGTGATGCGTACGCGATCCGACCGATAGGCCGGCAGCGCGAGCTGGAGCAGGGTCGCGACGCGCTGGCGCTCCTTCACCGGTGCGCGGCGCTTGGCGAGCGGGTGATCGAACGCGGACCGCGATACGACCCCGCGGACGGCTGCCGGCACCACCTGCGTGCCACGCGCCAGCCGTGCGAACAGCGCGATGCTCCGCGACCACGTCGCGAGCGACGCGACGGCGGCATCGCGAGACAGGTCCGGGTCGGGCTCGAGGCCGCCGGCGGGGAAGAGCACGACGGTCTCGCCGCGTCGCAGCGCCATCACGATGCGGCGGATCGTCGAGAGCCGGCCGGAGCGGTCGTCCGAGACGAAAAGGAAACGCCGGCTTGCGAGGCGGAGAGCGTGGAGGAACGGATAATCGGCGGCGACGATCCAGGCGTCCTCGCGGCCGATCGCCGCCAGGATCGCGACGGCATCCGACAGTCCCGGATGGTTCGCCACGATCAGCAGCGGACCGTGCGTCGGGATGTGCTCGCGCCCTTCGGCGGCGAGTCCGCCGGTCGCGTCATCGACGATCCAGGCCGAGCCGTCGCGGAGCCCGCTCTCACCGAGCGCGCGATCGTACGTGACGAAGCGGCCGGCCACGTGATGCGCGACGGGGCCGATGAGCCGGCGCATGACCTCCACGCGGATGCCAGCCGCGCGGCCGACGAGCGTTTCGGCGCTCTCCCGCGCGACGATGTGCGCGAGCTCCTGGCGCTGACTGACGATCGGTGAGGGTCGCACGTCCGTGTGTGTAATGCGGTGGGACGGCTGGCGCGGATCAGGCTCGGGTCGAGCGGTCCTCGATCTCCCAGAGATGGTCGAGGGCGTGCCACATCAACCGCCGCGCGAAGAACCGGGGATTCCACCGGACGCCGCCGCGCGGCCCTCTCGCGGCGATCTTGCCGCCGACGGACGCAGCCAGGCCCTCGAGTACGGCGGCATGTGTTTGCTCGATCAGCTCGCGACCGGTCGCGCTGCTCTTGAATGGCCATCCCAGCGCCGACAGGTAGCCCGCTTCGGCGTCGCGGACGTGGTCGACGATGGCGGTCAGCGAGCGGCCGCCACCGCGCAGGCCCGCGCGTAGCGTCTTTCCGTGGGCGCTCGCCACGCCGGCATCGAACGCGCGCCACCCAGCGGTGAGCAGCTTCCGGAGCCGCGCGAGCTCGACGGGATCGACGACGGTCGCGTCCACTTTCGCGGCTACGCCGGGCGCGCCAAAGTCGGTCGTCGCGTTGCCGGGCAGCCGCTCGACGACGTGAAGCGCTGCGGTGTCCGGTGGCGACACGAAGCCGAGCTTCGCACGCGCCACGACGGACGAATAGCGCGGCGCGTAGGCGGCAAGCGCCTCCAGCGCCGCCGCCTCATCACGACCGCTCCGGGCCCAGCCGGGCCAGTCCACCGCGCTCACAAATACCCGTTTGGTGCCACCCTCGACGACCACACGGATCAGTCTCGCTGCGGACTCGCGACCCTTGGGCACCGACGAAATGCTAGTGGGCTCGACCGTTTCATGATCCGCGCGCTCACGCGGACGGCTTAGCCACGCTGCGCTCTCTCAGCCAGAGACTGATATGCGCCGGCGCCATCGTCACGTGGACTGAACCCAGCAGCTCGGCGCGCAGGGCCTCGGGGTTGACCTCGTCACGCATGCGCTCAGCGAAGTCGTCCAAGGTGCGCACCGCGTCGAAGCGGGATCGGTCGAACCGTCGGTCCACGACGTTCTGCACGCGACGCCGGATCGGTTGGAACAAGGCGAGGGATACCAGCGTCGACGCGGCAACGGCAACCTCCGAACCTGACGTGACCGGACGAAGCACCTGCTGCAGCACGATGATCCCGCCGAAGAACGTCGCCGCAATGCTTGCCGTCGTGGCGCTGTAGACCACGGTGCGGCGGACGATGACGTCGATCTCGTAGAGGCGGTACTTCAGAATGGCGACCGCCGTCGACATCAGGAAGCCGACGATGCCGATCACGGCAAGGAGCTGCAGCGCGCGCACGTACACGACGATCGCAAGGAAGTCGGTGATCGCTGCGACGGCGCCGCCCGCCAGGAGCCAATTCAGCTGCTGACGGACGTCTCCGTAGCTGGCGCGGTAGCGACGGACGAGCGATACCAGTGCGAGGATGGCGCCAACGCCGAACAGGATGTCGACGAGTGTCCAGGTCGCGGCGAAGGCCTCGGACGGCGCCGCGACCCCGAATGGGTTGTCGTATGGGAGCTGTGGGAGGCGGCCTGGGTAGAGCGCAGAGAATGAGAACGTCGCCACAGACCCGAGCGTGTTCGAGAAGACTGCGTAGCGCCAGCGCGCAGAGATCAGCACACCATGGGGAAAGAACAACGCGGCCTGGAAGAGCAGAGCCGTCGTCGGGATCCACGCGATCCCACCGAGCCACGCGCGAAGGCAGCACCCGGCGTGGGAGAGGCGATCGCCGCGATGGCATATTGGTTACCGAGGAAGCCGA
>DATCOR010000227.1:0-3431 GCA_036564585.1 Candidatus Limnocylindria bacterium
CAGGGCAGGATCAGGTTGGCGCGGTTGCGGAACTTCTTGATCGCGCTGAACATATAGTCCCAGCGCCCCGCGTTTAGGCCCGCGGAATGGTCCCGCAGCTCGTAGAGGATCTCCTCCATCTCGAAGGCGGCGAGGATGGTCTCGATCAGGACCGTGGCGCGGATGCTGCCCTGGGGCACGCCGACCGCCTCCTGGGTGAACTTGAAGACGTCGTTCCAGAGACGCGCCTCGAGGTGGCTCTCGAGCTTGGGCAGGTAGAAGTACGGTCCGCTCCCGCGATCGATGAGCAGCTTCGCGTTGTGGAAGAAGTAGAGGCCGAAGTCCATGAGCGCACCGGCGATCGGCGCACGGTCCACCAGGAGGTGCTTCTCGATGAGGTGCCAGCCGCGGGGCCGCACCACGAGGGTCGCGAGCGTTTCGTTCAGCGCGTAGCGCTTTCCCTCGGGGCTGGTGAAGTCGATCTTCCGGCGGACCGCGTCCGCGAGGCTGACCTGGCCCGAGACCATGTTCTCCCACGTCGGCGTGTTCGCGTCCTCGAAGTCGGCCATGTACACCGAGGCGCCGCAGTTCAGCGCGTTGATCACCATCTTCCGGTCGGTCGGACCGGTGATCTCGACCTTCCGCACCTGGAGATCGCGTGGTGCGGGCGCCACACGCCAGACGCCGTCACGAATCGATCTCGTCTCGGCGAGGAACCCGAGCTCGCCGCCGGCGCTGAGCTCGGACTGTCGCGCCGCGCGCGCGACGAGCAGCTCGCGCCGGGTCGCCTCGAACGTGCGCGCGAGGTCGGCGACGAAGTCGAGCGCCTGTGGCGTGAGGATCTCGTCCGACCGCTCGACGCCGGCGCCGCGTACCTCGACGCCCTTCGTGATCGCCGTCGCCACGGCTCCCTCCGTCTTGCACGATGCGCAAGCCAAGCACCGCGATGCGCCACGCGGCCTCCGACCGCGGGCCATGGTACCCGCCTCCCCTGGCCCCTGACCTTGGTCCTCCCCCGGCGACAAATCCCCCTGCCGGAGACCCGACCGGCGCACCGGACGCCTACAAACAGCCTGTGGAGCCGCTTCAGATCGTGCCTGCCACCCCTCCGGTGGAGGCCACTCTTCGCATCATGCTCAACAGCGTCCCGCACCTGATCGGCTGCGCCGTCGTGCGCCAGCCGGCAGGGCCGGACTCGGTTGCGGCGGAGGTCGGCCGGAATCCGTGGCTGTTCGATCGGCGGCTCACGACCCTCCAGCTCCCCGACGACACGCTGCCGGCGAACCGCGCGGTCGCGCTCGACTGGCCGGTGCCGTATCAGGCTGAGTGGGTCGGCGTGCCTCCGCGGCTCCTGATCTCGCGTCTCGTGTCCGGCGAGCGCACCGTTGGCGTGCTCCTCGGGACGCTCGTCTCGCGAGAGCCACTCAGCGCGCAGACGCGCGAGGCGATGGATCTGTCGTGCGAGCTCATCGCGTCCGCGATGGCGATGCACGCCGCCGCGGCGATCGCGTTTCCGCCGCCCGACGCACCCGAAGCGGCCGAACCCGCCGCGCCGGCGTACACCGCGCCGTCCGCGGGCTCGTACTCGTCGACCGCCGCGCCGGTGTCCCCCGAGGCAGCCGCCGGGATCGAGGCCATCGTCTCGCAGATCGCGGCCGCGGTCTCTGCCGTCGATGACGCGCGTGCCGCCGGCCGGATCCTCCGCGACGCGATGAACGAGGTGAGCGAGGCGTCGGCATTCGCCGTCGCGCTCTTCCACGCAGACCGGCCCGAGGTCGCGTACCGCTACAAGGTCGTCGGCGTGGATCCGGCGTCGAGCGACCTCGGCAAGCAGCCCGTCGACGATTCACCAAGCTGTTTCGCGGTCCGTAATGCCGAGCGGTGGCACGCCTTCGATCGCGCGGTGACCGTCGGGGGCGAGCGTCGCCGCGTTGGCGTGCTGCAGGTGCCGCTCGCCGCTCGGAACGACTCCATCGGTGTGGTCACCCTGCAGACGTTCCGCGAGGGCGGGTTCGCATCCGGCGAGCTCGAGCTCATTGCCGCGATCGTGCAGGCCACGGTGCCGGCCTTCGCGAAGGCCCGCGCGGCCGGACGATTCCAGCCACTCGCGGCTGCCGCACCGGCGCAGCCCGCTGCAACTCCGGCAGCGGCGCCGGCGACGGCTCCGGTCGTGCCACCGCCGGCGCCGGTCGCGGAAACGACCGACGACATTCTGGCGAGCCTCCTGGTGCAGCTGTCTGCGGCCGGCTTTCCGACGTCGTTCATCGTCGGCCTCGACCCGGAAGCCGGCATCCTCCGCGGCGATCGGGTCAGCGCGTCGGTCGAGGCGAACGGCATCGACCGGCTGCTCGGCATCTCGGACGGACGGTTCCTCGTCAGCTCCGACGACCGGTACAACGCGATCGCCCGGGCCTGCCGCGAGGCGCGCATCCTGAGCGCGCCGACGGTCCACGAGCTCATCCAGCCCGCGCACGACTGGAACGAGGCGACGCTCATCGAGCGGCTCGCCGGCGGCGGCCGCTCGGCGGTCGCGCCGATCGTCGTCAACGGCGACGTCGTTGGCGCGCTGGTCGCCGGGCCGCGCGCCGAGGAGGTCGGGCCGGTCGAGCTCGACCATCTCGGTTTCCTGATCAACGCCGTCGGCGAACGTCTCGCGGCCGCGTGGCGCGCGGCGACGCTCGGCGGCGCGACCGGCGTCGACGTTCCGGCCGACGCGCTCCATGCCGCGCGATCGGAGCACGTCGCCTAGCTTCGCGCCCATAGACTCCGCCGCGTGATCGGCCCGGCGGCGTTCGCGACCATCGGTCTCCTGTTCCTGCTGAGCGCGATCCACGTGTTCACCGAGACGCTCTATCAGTCGTTGTTCGGGAAGCTGCCGAACACCACGCTCGGCGCGCTCGCGTTCGTGATCTTCGGCCTCTCGCTGCTGGCGGGCATCGTCGCGCGCCGGCTCGGACCGCGCCGCTCGGTGGCGGCCACCGCGGCGGTGCTCGCGGTCGCGATGCTCGTGGTCACCGCGATCCGCCAGGAATGGGTCGACCTCGTGCTGTCAGCGGTCGCGGTCGTGGCCGGGACGCAGTGGCTCTCGCTCACGCATAGCGTGCGCACCGCGGATCGGAGCTCGCCGCTGCCGATCGCGATCCCCGTCGCGCTCGCTGTCGATCTGATCCTCCGGAGCGCATTCGGAACCATCCCGGTGGTCGCCGCGCCGCTCGCGCTCGCCGTGCCGCTCATGCTGGTCGCGACCCTGTTGTTCCTCGCCGCCGGGATCGCGACGCTCGGGGAGGGCACCGTCTGGTCCGCGCCGACGCCACGCGCGGCGCTCGGCCTCGTCGCAGT
This sequence comes from Candidatus Limnocylindria bacterium, assembly GCA_036564585.1. Lineage (GTDB taxonomy): Bacteria > Chloroflexota > Limnocylindria > P2-11E > P2-11E > UBA4735. The sequence goes on from DATCOR010000227.1 coordinate 3,319, forward strand.
CGGCCCATTGCTTCTCGCGGCGGAGACCGGCGGCCTGAACGGCGCGCAGGTCGCGCTGGCCGGCGGTCTCGGTCGTGACGGCGGGCCGAGCACCCAGATCGGGCTCCTGGTCG
>DATCOR010000142.1:0-8976 GCA_036564585.1 Candidatus Limnocylindria bacterium
GCGCTGGACGGTGTGGCCGACCCGCGGCCGGAACGTGGAGGCGTTGGCGACCATGCGGTCCATGATGTCGATCCGCTCGAACCGGTAGCTCGCCTCGATCGGCAGCCGGCCGTTCGGCGGGGTCGCAAGGATGAGCCGGGCCTCGTTCATCCCGCTCCGGAAGAGCTCCGCGAGGGCCTGCGACTCCCCCATCGCGAAACACGGCCGGAACGGGAGCACCTCGACGAGCAGCGAGGCCGCGACGATCTCGTCACCCCGGCGGGCGACCCACCAGCGCGACTGGTCCACGTTCTCCGGATCGAGGTCGGCGAGCGCGTACGCCGCGAGGAACCGGTCGCGCTCGAAGAACGCGCGCACGTCGTCGGCCGATGCATGGGGGTCGAGCTCGATCTCGGGCGTGAGCGGGGCCGCGGTCATGGGCTCCTCCAGTTCTGAGGGCTACGACCTAGCGGGGCTCCGCCGGTTGTGCAGTGAGGTCAAGTCTACCGCGAGGGGCCATGCGCGCGGCGAGAGCGGCGGTTCGTGCAGCCGACACGAGTAACACGGGCATCGCCACTGGCCAGCGTGCGATCGCACTGGCGAGTACGACCATCTGCGCGACGCCGGTGAGCCGGTCCCAGAACGCTTCATCGCGGTCCAGTTGTGGGCGCAGTGCGGCAACGGCGTAGCGCGCGACCGCAGGGAGCAGCACCACCCGCGGCGCGCCCCGGCGGACCGCCGCGATCGCCGAGCCGAGCGTGAGGACTGAGTCCGCCTCGAGATCCAGCCATGCCCCGTACGACGAATTGGAAGATTGCCGAGCGAGCGGCCCATCGAGCCAGTCGCTGACGACGCCCACGGCGAGGATCGGTATCGCAGGTCGGAACGGGAGCAGTACGCCGCACGCGACGCGAACGACCGAAAGCGTGTCCGCGGCGCGCCTGAGGTCCACGAGCACACCCCCGATCTGGACCGTGAGCCTCTCACATCGTGGCGCGGGTCGCCAGCCCGAACCGTCATCGGATCGTCGCACTCGCGACCGCGTCGGGGCATGACGACTGCTGCCTGGGCGCCTGGTTCGCATAGGGGGCGAGAAACATCTGGAGGGATACCATGCGTCGGGTCACCGTTTTCGTCGCGGTTCTCGCGCTGCTTGTCGCGTTCGCGCCAGCGTCACGCGCGTCGGCCGATCCAGGTGGCGAGGGTCACGCCAGCGGAGTGACCGACCCGCTCATCCTCGCGCTCATCGGCAACGACGATGTCTTCTCGCTCGCCGACCTGAGCACGGTCCTAAGCCCGGCCAGTCCGACCGGGACGCACGGAACGCAACACTACGGTCCGTTCCCGAGCACTTCGCCCGACTCGGGGAATTGCGGCAACGACTGGGCGCAGGACACGTTCGACCGGCATTTCACCGTACGAGCGTCGGGCTTGAACACCTTCACCGTGGTCGAGCAGTTCAAGGACGGTAGCTTCGTCACGGACGCGGGAGCGAGCCCGGGCGCGTGTGACACAGACCTCGGGGGCATGATCGTGGCAGGGAAGACCGGGAGCATGCACGGTTACTTCATCATCTCGGACGTTGGTCCGCAAACGAGGACCAGTCCATTCTGCGACGCAGTTGGGATGGCCAACGACCCCTGCACAACCGCGATATTCATCAACACGCATTTCGCGCCGTGCTACCCGACGACGTGCACGGTCACCACATACTTCGATCACTACGCGGCCGGTGACCAGAGCCTCGCCGTTCACGAATGGAAGAATGCATCGTGCGATCGGGGCGGCAACGATGGCGACATCGCGTCGTCAGCCGGAGTGCGGCAGCGAAGCCCACTCTGCCCGTAGCCGATCTCGCGAAGTCCGAGAAGGGCGGCCACTACGGCCGCCCTTCTTCCTTCGTGCGCCGAGCCCCGCGTGGGCTGTTGCTAGAACTCGATAAGGGTCGCGATGTCATAGCCCTGGAGGCGGTCGCGACCGTGTAGCGCCTTCAGTTCGATGAGGAAGGCGAGCGCGACGATCTCGCCCTTGAGCTGCTTCACCAGCTCGATCGTGCCAGCGACGGTGCCGCCGGTCGCGAGCAGGTCATCGACGATGAGCACACGAGCACCCGGCTTCATCGCGTCCTTGTGCATCTCGAGCGTGGCCGAGCCGTACTCGAGGTCGTACTCGACGCTCACCACGTCTGCCGGCAGCTTGCCGAGCTTCCGGACCGGGACAAAGCCGACGCCGAGGGCGTACGCGATCGGCGCGCCGAAGATGAAGCCGCGCGACTCCATCCCGACGACGACGTCGATCGGCTTGCCCTTGACCTTGGCAAGCAGCCCATCGACGGCGCTCTTGAACGAGTCGCCGTCCTTGAGCATCGTCGTGATGTCCTTGAACAGGATGCCGGGCTTCGGGAAGTCGGGGATGTCGCGGATGCGCTCGCCGAGCTCTTTCGGTGCGATGGCTGCCACGGGCGAAGACTAGCGGAAGGGCGCTACAGCTCGAGCCGTGGGTAGTAGTTCTCGGCGCCCTCGCGCTTCACGTCGTCGAGCCAGGTCGTGCCGTAGATCGCGGGATGATCGGGACCGGCGATCGCCCAGGCGTCGCGGCGGTACGTCCAGCTGGTCGGATGCAGCCGTTGGGCTTCCTTGAAGTGCTCGGTCGCGAGCGCGGGCTCGCCGGCAACGTGCAGCTGCTGCGCGAGCGCGAAGTGCGCTGCCGCGGTTGCCTCTGCCAGGGACCGCGGACGGCTCCGCCGCACGACCTCGTCCGGCGATAGCGCGTACCGACTCGCTGCGCCTCGTTCGACCCAGTCGCGCAGCGCCGCGACGTAGCGATCGGCCTCGACGTTCAGCCTGCGGGTCAGCTCGATGCCTTCGCGCTGGGCCGGCGTCGCGTCGGCCGGTACGACGCGGTCCTTGAACGCCGGCTGCCGCGGGTACGCGGTCTCGGGCGGCCGCACGATCGTCCCGACTTCGTCGACCCAGATCCCCGTCGGCACGTTGATCACCCCGAGGGCCGCGAGGACATGCGCTTCATCGATGAGCGAGGGATGTGCCGGCTGGGCCTTCTCGATCCACGGCCGCGCGGCGGAGCTGCCGCGAGCCTCGAGCGCGACGGTCACGATCTCGAGCCGCGGGTAGAGCTCCGTGCGCAACTCCTGCCACACGGGCAGGTCCAGGCGGCAGCCTCACCACGAGGCCCACGCGACGATGAGCGCCTTGCGGCCGCGCAGCGACGCGAAATGGAATGGCCGGCCGGTGACATCGGGCAAGGTGATGTCGGGCAGCGTCGCAATCTCGAGCGCCTTGCCGCCGGCCTCGGGGCCGAGCGCCCATAGTCCGGCACGCGGATCGTCGACGAGCGGCATCCCGAGCGCACGCGCGACATCGGCGAGCTCAATGCCATCCGGCGACGCATTCGCGAACGGCACGCAGCGCTCGTCGTGGCAAAGACCCTCGGGTTTCAGCGTCCATCCGGTGACGCGCTCGAGCTCGGCCGCGGAGACGCGCGGCGCGCGGAAGATCACGCGATCTCCACGACGTGCGTGTCCTTGAACATCTCCTGCACGACGTAGCCCTGCGCCGGCTCGTGGCTCACGATCGTGATGTTCGTGTTGGTCGCGGGGACGCGGATGAGCTTCGGCAGCACCTCCATGAACTTGCTCACGAGGATCCGGGTGACGCCGCCGTGCCCGACGATGCAGATCGTCGTGCCAGGGCTCTCGGCAGCGAGCCGATCGATGACCCGCATCGCGCGCGTGACGACCTGATCGAGCGACTCACCCCCCGGCCACTGGTGGAAGCCGTCGCTCTCGTAACCGGGGAGCCCGCGGACCTCGTCAAAAGGCTTGCCCGCCGCGTCGCCGAGATCGATCTCGTTGAGATCCGCGAACGCTTCGACCGGAACGCCGCGCCCGGCCGCGATCTCGGCGGCGGTGTCCGTGGTCCGCGAGAGCGTGCTCGTGACGATGCGGTCGAAATGGATCGGCCGCAGGGCCGTCGCGACGACCTTCGCCTGCTCCCGACCCTTCGGCGTGAGGGGGCTGTCGGTCTGGCCGGCGAACACACCGGCCGCGTTGGCCTCGCTTTCGCCGTGCCGCACGAGGTAGAGCGTCGTGGATGTGCTCACACGCCGAGCTCCGCACCGAGCTCGGTCCACGTCGCGACGCGGGTGATGTTCGGGTGGCGGAGCTCGCGATTCCAGCTGTGGTCGAACAGCCACACCTTGATCCCCGCCTCGGCAAGCGACCGCGCGATGAGGACGTCGTCCTCGCAGAACGCATCGAGCTCGAGCTCCGTCGCGAGTCGCACCTTGTATTTCGCCGAGCTTGTCGCGTCGTAGCGGCCGGGCGGCACGCCCGGATCGAAGTCGCCGTGCGGCTTGAGGTGTATGGCGCGCGCGTGCTGGATGAGTCCCTTCTCACGCAGCCACGTCTCGGTGACGACCCGACGTCGCTCCGCGCGCGCGGTGATGAAGTAGATCTCGTGCCCGGCCCCGGCGATGCGCTCGATGACCGCCGGGGAGTCCTCGTACGGCTCGAGCTCGCTGAAGAACTCCCCGTCGTAAAGGGCGATGCGGAAGCGGTCCTTCTCCTCGCCGCTCACCTCTTCGATGGCCGCGAGCGTCTGCCACCCGAGATCCTCGTCCGGCAGCTCGAGCCGGTACCGCTCGGCGAACGCGCGCAAGTACGGCACCGCGCATTCAGCGACAACATCGTCGAGATCGATGCCGATCCTCACGCGGCCAATCCCTCCAATACGCGAGTGAGCGCGTCGCGCCAGTCGCCGCGCGTATCGACGATCGACGCGCGCACGTGCCGCTGGCCGTGCTGGGCCTTCGGGAACACGGACACGATCATCGTGCGCTGGGCGTCGCCCAGGTCGCGGCCCATGACGATGCGCAGCTCGGCGCCGCGCACGCGGACCTCGGTCGCGCCTGCCTTCGCGGCGCGCAGCTTCACCTCGACGCCGTACAGCAGGTTCCGCATCGGCTCGGGTGGCGGGCCGTACCGGTCCTGCAGCTCGCCGCGGAGCGCGACGAGCTCGTCGAGCTCGCGGAGCTCCGCGATGCGCCGGTACATCTCGAGCTTCCGTGCGCGCGCCGGGATGTAGTCGTCCGGGATCGCGGTCGAGAGCGCGAGATCGACGACCACGTCGGACGCCGCCGGGGCGAGCGGCCGGAGGCCGCGCTGCTCGTTTACCGCCTCCTCGAGGAGCTGCGCGTACAACTCGAAGCCGACCGCAGCCACATGACCGTGCTGCTCGGCGCCGAGGATGTTGCCGGCGCCCCGGATCTCGAGATCGTGCATCGCGATCTTGAACCCGGCGCCAAGCTCGCTCGCCTCGAACACGGCCTGCAAGCGCATCCGGGCCTGCTCGGTGAGGCTCGCCTCCTTGTTGTAGAGGAGGTACGCGTAGGCCTTCTCGGCACTGCGGCCGACCCGACCGCGGAGCTGGTAGAGCTGCGCGAGACCCAGCGTGCCGGCGCGGTCGATGATGATCGTGTTCACGTTCGGGATGTCGAGCCCGGACTCGATGATCGTCGTGCAGACGAGCACGTCGTGGTCCTGGTCCGCGAAGTCCACCATCACGCGCTCGAGCTTCCGCTCGTCCATCTGGCCGTGACCGATGATGAACTTCGCGGTCGGCACGAGCTGCCGGAGCCGCTCGGTCTCCTGCTCGATGCCGATGACGCGGTTGTGCACGTAGTAGATCTGGCCGCCGCGATCGAGCTCGCGGACGATCGCCTCGCGGATGACGTCGTCGCTCCGCTCCACGACATGCGTCTCGATCGGCTGGCGATCCTCGGGCGGCGTCTCGATGACGCTGATGTCGCGCACGCCCGACAGGGCCATGTGGAGCGTGCGCGGGATCGGCGTCGCGGTCATCGAGAGGACGTCGACCTCGGTGCGCATCGCCTTGAGCCGCTCCTTGTGCCGCACGCCGAAGCGATGCTCCTCGTCGATGACGACGAGGCCGAGATCGCGGAAGCCGACGTCCTTCTGCAGGACCCGGTGCGTGCCGACGACGATGTCGACGTCGCCGGTCTTGATGCGCTCGACCGTCTCCTTCTGCTCGGCCGGGAGACGGAACCGCGAGAGCATCTCGATCTTCACCGGGAACGTCGCGAGGCGCTCGCTGAACGTCTCGTAGTGCTGCTGCGCGAGCACGGTCGTCGGGACGAGGACCGCGACCTGCTTGCCATCCATGACCGACTTGAACGCGGCGCGCAGGGCGACCTCGGTCTTCCCGTACCCGACGTCACCCACGATGAGGCGGTCCATCGGCCGGCCCCGCTCCATGTCCTTCTTCGTCTCCTCGATCGCGAGCAGCTGATCGGGCGTCTCGGTGAACGGGAAGGCGTTCTCCATCTCGATCTGCCACGGGGTGTCCTTCCCGAACGCGTGACCGGGCGTCGCCTCGCGCGCGGCGTACAGCCGGAGGAGCTCCTTCGCGATCTCGGCCGCGGCACGCTTCGCGCGACCCTTGGTCTTCAGCCAGTCGCGCCCGCCCATGACCGACAGCGCCGGGGCCTGACCGCCGACATATCGCGTGATCTTGTCGATGCGATCCGTCGGGAGCCAGCGCGTCCCGTCGGCGAACGTGAGGATGAGGTACTCGCGCTCGACGCCGATGACCTGCTTCGTCTCGAACCCCTCGAACCGCGCGATGCCCGAGTCCTCATGCACGACGTGGTCGCCGGGCTTGAGGTCCTGAAGGAACGAGCCCACCGCGACACGCCGGCGGCGCCGCTCGGGATGCCGCGGCTTGCGGAACCCGAAGACCTCGGCATCGGTGAAGACGCGCAGGTCGAGCTCCGGGATCGCGAAGCCCTCGGCGAGCGGCACGTGCAGGAGGACGAGCGAGCCGGGCGCGGGGGGCTCCGCGATCGATTCCTGCGGCGTCGCGGTCACGTCTCGCTCTGCCAGAAGCTCCGCGAGACGGGCGGCCTGCGGCGTCGCGATGACCCGCGTGCCCGTGCCGGCGGCGGCGACCTCGCGGAGGAACTGATCGAGCCGGCCGGCGTAGTTCGCACTGCCGGTCCACCCGAGCCGCAGCGCGTTGTCCGCGGGCGCGACCCGGATCGCGCCGTGCTCCCCCGCCTCACGCTCGAGCTGCGTGCGCGGCACATAGGGCGCCGGGAACACCGTGACCGGCAGGCCATCCGCGCGCAGCTCCTCGCGGCGCTCGTCGGCCATCGCCTCGTACGCGTCCCAGGCGAGGGCGAGCTCGACCGAATCCTCGAACACGACGGTCGCCGCGTCGGCGGACAGGTGCGCGATCAACGACGCGGTCGCGCCGAGGAGCGGTGCGAAGGCATCGACGCCGGGCGCGTACACGCCCTGGCGCAGGCCCTCGAGGAGAGCGGTGTAATCGGACAGCTCGTCGCCGAGGCCGTCCCAGCCCGCGTTCGCGATCCGATCGGCGATATCGGGGCCGCGCTCGAGCGAGATCTCGCGGGCCGGGAGCACCACGAGCTCCTCGAGCGTCGTCTGCGATCGCTGGGTCACCGGATCGAACGAGCGGATGGACTCGATGTCGTCGCCGAACAGCTCGATGCGCGCGGGCTCGGTCGCCGACGCGGGGTAGACGTCGATGATCCCGCCGCGCCGCGAGAACGTCCCGGGCTCGCTGACCTCGGGCACCGGCTCGTACCCGAGCGAGAGCAGCCACGCGGCGGTCTTCTGCCATTGCAGGGTCATGCCCGGGCGGAGCGCCCGCCCGCGCTCCGCGAGCGTCTCGGCGGGCACGGTCCACTGCATCACGGCGCGCAGCGAGGTCACGACGGCGAGCGGCGTGCCTTCGCGCAGCCGCCAGAGCGCGAGGAGCCGCTGATGCACCGCCGTCGACGACGGCGAGCCCGGCTCGTAGGGCATCGATTCGCGCTCGGGGAACGCGACCACGCGATCTTCGCCGAGCCACCCGGCGATCTCGGCTCGCCAGCGGCGCGCGCGGTCCTCGCTCGGCGCGACGACGAGCACCGTGCGCCGCTGCGTCGCGACGAGCGCGGCCCAGGCGTACGCCCGCGCGCCGGCCGACGCGTCGGCGACCGCGACGGTGCCGCCCGAGGCGACGCGATCCGCGAGCGCGTGGAAGGCGGGACTCTCCTCCGCGCGGGCGAGCAGTCCCGCCAGGCGCGCGTCGGACGCGGCGGCGCGGACGGTGTCAGCCATTGAACTGATTCATCGCTCTCGGGAGATCGCGGAGCGCCACCTCCGCGGCCTCGGCGGCGCGATCCATCGTCTTCTCGGCGAGCGCCTTCTCATCGGCGTCGAACGGCGAGAGTACGTACTCGGCGAGGTCGGGAACCTCGCGAAGCTGCGCGGGCGCGACGCCGACCCGGATCCGCGGGAAACCCTCGCCGACGGCGTTCACGATCGAGCGCATCCCGTTGTGGGTGCCCGGGCCGCCGGACTGGCGAATGCGCAGCGCGCCGAGCGGCAGATCGACCTCGTCGAAGATCACGAGCATGTCAGCTGGGTCGAGCCGGTAGCGGTCGAGCAACTTCTTGGCAGCGCGTCCGCTGTCGTTCATGAACGTCTGCGGGCGGGCGATCGCGACCTTGATGCCGCCGAGGCTGCCCTCCGCGATCCGCGATTCGGCGGACTTGATGCCGAACTCGGCGCGCGCGCGCTTGCCCAGCCGGTTCGCGACCGCGAAGCCGACGTTGTGGCGGGTGTTCGCGTAGCCGTCACCGGGATTCCCGAGCCCGACGACGAGCTTGTCCACCCGCGGGGCGCTCCCGCCGAAGAATCTGCGCACATTCCTCCCAGACGCCGAAATAGGGCCGCGGGCGGAAAAACGTGGCCCGGGTCCTAGTGCGATCGCGTCTTCTACTGACACCAGTCTACGTCGCGCTACCGTTCGTGAGCGTGAAGTTCCCCGAGTTCTCGATGGAGCGCATGCAGTCGACCTGGGAGCACCGGGTGAAGTTCGACCTCTCCGAGTCGGGGATCGAGCCGCTCACGCTCGAGGACGCGGTCCGCGACCTGAATGCGCTGCGCAC
>DATCOR010000264.1:0-7653 GCA_036564585.1 Candidatus Limnocylindria bacterium
GTCGAACACGATGGCCGCCGAGCCGGTCGTGCCCTGATCGAGCGCGAGGATAGCGGTCACGGCGCCGAGAAGCGGCGCATCGGAGCGATCTCGCGGTCCGCCGAGGCCCGGGCACGACCGTCCTCGTCGAACACGATGGCCGCCGAGCCGGTGGTGCCCTGGTCGAGGGCCAGGATCGCGGTCACGGCGCCGAGAAGCGGCGCATCGGTGCGATCTCCCGGCGGTAGGCCTCGACCTCGGCGCCGCGCCGCCTGTCGTCCCAACCGAGCAGCCCGCCGACGAGCTCGGCGAGTGCGTCGATCCGGTCGAGGCCCTGGCACGCGGCGAGGCCGATCGCGGTCCGGCGCAGGAGCACGTCACCGAGGGTCATCGCCCACTCCGCGGTGACCGCGCGCGCAATGTCGTCTCGCGTCGTCGGGGCGTGCGGGCAGAACGCCTCAGCGGCGACCGGCGTGCGGTCCGCGCCGGGAAGGCGCAGCTCGCTCGTGCGGCACCGCGCATCCGAACCGAGCCGGCGGACGACGGCGTCCGTCACCTCCTCCGCGATCGCGCGGTACGCGGTGATCTTTCCGCCGATGACCGAGAGGGCGCCGTCGATACCGTCGCGCCGGCGGTGGTCGTAGAGCCGGTGCTTGCGTGACACCTCGCCCTCGGCCACGCCTTCCTCGCGCACGAGCGCGCGCACGCCGGCCCACGTGAACAGGATCTGGTCGAACGCGGCTCGCGGGAACGCGCGGGCGGCCTCGGTCCGGAGATACTCGACATCCTGGAGCGACGCCTCGGCTTTACCTGGATCGCCGGCGTAGTCGGTGTCGGTCGTGCCGACCATCGTGTAGCCGTTCCAGGGGAGCACGAAGAACAGGCGGCCGTCACGCTTCGCGAAGAGCACGTGCGCCTGCTCGGTCGCCCGCGGGACGACGAGGTGGGTGCCCTTGGTCAGCCGCAACAGCGGCCGCGCGGCCCCGGGCCGCAGTGGCGCGAGCGTTCGGTCGAGCCACGGCCCCGTCGCGCTGACGGTGAAGCGCGCGCGCACCTCCAGCGTCGATCCGCCGATCAGATCCTCGACGGACGCGCCGACGACCGAGCGGCCATCGCGGAGGTAGCCGGCGGCGCGGGCATGGTTGAGCACGAGCGCCCCGTGCGCGGCGGCGTCGATCGCGTTCTCCACGACGAGCCGCTCGACGAACGGCACCTGCGCGTCGTAGAAGCGCCAGGCGCCGCCGAGCCCGTCCGGGTCCAGGTTCGGCTCGGCCGCGAGCGTTTCGGCCCGGCCGAGGCGCTTGCGCTTCGGCAGGCTCTTGTCCAGAGACAGGAGGTCGTACAGGAACATCCCGAACCGCAGCTTCAGCCGGTAGAACGGGCTCCGGCGGTACAGCGGCATGAGGAACGGGAGCGGGAAGACGAGATGCGGCGCGATTCGTAGGAGGGTCTCGCGCTCGCGCATGTCGCTCCGCACGAGGCCGAAGTCAAAGAGCTCGAGGTAGCGCAGTCCGCCGTGGATGAGCCGCGTGGGACGGGAGCTCGTGCCGGACCCGAGGTCGTTCTGCTCGACGAGCGCCACCGAGAGGCCGCGGAGCGCGGCGTCGCGCGCGATGCCTGCTCCGACGATCCCGCCACCGATCACCAGGAGATCGACGGTGCGGTCGCCGAGCGACCGCACCGTCTCCTCGCGTGTAGCTACTTGTTCGCCTTGTTGTACTTGTCGATCTGGTCGTTCATGTCCGTGACGGCAGCGTCCAAGGCCGCCTGCGTCGTGGCCTGACCGAGGAGGACGGACTCGATCATCTTTTGGGTGCGAGCGCGGGCCTGCGGCATGACGCCGAGGACCACGCCGTTCGTCGCGCGATTCTGCGGTGAGTCACGGATCTCGTTGATCGCGGTGAGGAACTGCGGGTACTTCGCGGACCAGTCCTTGCTCGGACCGAGGTCGTAGGCCTTCTTCACGATCGGGAAGTACCCCGTGTCGGACTGCCATTGCGCCTGGACCGCCGGGGACATCGCGTACTTGATGAACTCCCACGCGGCCTGCTGCTCCTCCGGCGGCCGGCTCTTCATGATGTAGAGCGACGCGCCGCCGATGATGTTGCCGCCGGTGGCCGGCTTGTTGTCAGGGCGCGGGTACAGCCCCGTCCCGACCTGGAACTTGCCGGCGATCGCGTTGATCGAGCCCCGGAGCGTGGCCGTGCTCTCGATGTACATCGCCGTCTTGCCGGCGTTGAACGCGTTCGTCGCGCCAGCGTTGTCGATGCCCGGGTTGAGGAAGTAGCCGCCGTCGACGCCGGCCTTCCACCAGTCGAGGATCGCTTTCCCCTCGGCGCTGTTGTAAACGACCTTCGTGGCCCGGTTGTCGCGACCGTTGCCGTTGTCGCCGTAGAGCGCGCCTGACGTGGCCATGAGCTGTTCGAAGAGCCAGCCGTAGATCGATGGTCCGAAGCCGTACTGGGTCGTCTGGCCGCTGGCGTCCTTCTTCGTGAGCTTCTTCGCGGCGTCAGCGATCTCGCTGAACGTGACCGGCGGCTTCTCGGGGTCGAGCCCGGCCGCCTTGAAGGCATCCTTGTTGTAGAGAAGCATCGCCGAGGACGCGTTGAACGGCATGCTCTGCAGCTTGTCTTGGAACTTGTAGTAATTGATCACCGCGGGCTCGAAGTCCGAGGTGTCGAACTTGTCGCGATCGATGAACGCCTGCATCGGCACGACCGCGCCCGAGTCGCGCATGTAGGCCTGTCCGATGTCGTAGACCTGCACGAGCGCCGGCGCGGCGTTCGAGGCGAGCGCCGTGTTCAGCTTCGAGAGCAGGTCGTCGTAGGTTCCCTGGAACACGGCTTCGACCTTGATGGCGCTCTGGCTCTTGTTGAAGCCATCGACGATCTTGTTCAGCGCGTCACCGTTGACGCCCGTCATCGCGTGCCACCACGTGATCTTCGCCGCCGGCTTGACGTCCTTGCCCGGCGCGAGCGCCGACTGATCGGATGCTCCGCCGCCGGATGGACCGCCACACGCGAGCGCGATGAACGACACGATGAGCGCGAGTGCTGCGAACCTACGCATGTTCTTCCTCCACGTTTACTAACCCTTGACCGCTCCCGCGGTGAGACCTCGGATGAGCTGTCGCTGACCAGCGACGAGCAGGGCGAGCGTCGGCACCGCGATCATGATGACACCTGCCATGATGACACCCCAGCGGGCGGATTCCTCGAACCGCAGTTGGGTGACCCCGACCTGCGTCGTGCGCATGAGCGTCTGGTTCGTGATGAGCAGGGGCCAGAAGTATTGGTTATACGTCGATAGGAAGCCGTAGATCGCCACGGTGCCGAGCGCGGGTCGGGCGAGCGGAATGACCATCGTGCGCAGGAATCGGAACGACGTCGCGCCGTCGATGCGCGCGGAGTCCCAGAGCTCGCGCGGGATCTGCAGGAACGCCTGGCGCAGGAGGAATGTGCCGAACGCGGTCGCCATGAACGGCACCGCGAGGCCCTGGTAGGTATCGAGCCAGCCGAGCTGGAGGATGGTCATGTAGTTCGGGATGATCGTGGCCTCCCACGGGATCATCAGCGTGCTGAGGAAGGCGAAGAACAGCAGCGAGCGGCCGCGGAAGATCAGGAACGAGAACGCGTACGCCGCAAGGCTCGCGGTGATCAGCTGCCCGACCACGACGGCCGACGAGACGATGAAGCTGTTCAACAGGTATCGGCCGATCGGGATCGATCCGAGGACCGTCGCATAATTGGCGAGCGTCGGATCGGTGGGCAGGACCGGCGGCGGGAACGTCGCGATCTGGGCCTCGCTCATGAACGAATAGGACAGGGCGAGCAGCAGCGGGAACGCGACGATGACCGCCGCGATCGCGAGCAGCAGATAGGCGCCGATCCGTCCGGCCGTGACGGGACGCCGACGGCGGGCACCCCGTGAGTCGGTCATTGGTAATGCACCCGGCGTTCGACCACCTGGAACTGAACGAGGGTCAGCACGAGTACCAATGCGAACAGCACCACCGCCTGGGCGCTGGCGTAACCGAACTGGAAGTTCTGGAATGCGTCCAGGTAGATGCTGTAGACGAGCGCGCGCGTGGCATCGACCGGTCCCCCGCGGGTCAGGATGTGGATCTGCGTGAACGTCTGAAGCACGCCGATCGTGTCGACTACGAACAGAAAGAACAGCGATGGCGAGACCATCGGAATGGTGATCCGGGTGAAAAGCCGAGCCCCTCGCGCGCCATCGAGCGACGCGGCTTCGTAGATCTCTTGCGGTACGCCCTGCAGGCCGGCAAGGAGCACGATGATGTTGGTGCCAAGGGTCAGCCAGATGGTCGTGATCGACACCGCGACGATCGCGACGTTGGGCTGGATGAGCCACTCCGGCCCAGCGATGCCGATGAGCGACAGGACGAAGTTGAGCAATCCGAGGCTCGGGTTGAACAGCAGCAGCCAGATCAGCGACCCGACCGCGGCGGAGATGGCGATCGTGCTGGCCATCATGGTCCGGAACACGTTGATCCCCCGGAGCCGCTGGTTGAGGAGCACCGCGAGCACGAGCCCCAAGCCGATCCCGAATGGGACGGTGTAGAGGACGAACAGGGCCGTGGCCAGGAGGCCGGAATGGAAGACCGGTGAGCTGATCAGCTCGGCGTACTGGTCCAGCCCGGCGAAGCTCGTGATCGCGCCGGTCACCCGCGTGTTGAACAGGCTCAGGTACATGGTCTTCGCCAGCGGTACGAAGACGAAGGCCGCGAACAGGATGAACGACGGCGCCAGGTATGCGAGACCAACCCCGAGCGACCGCGCATCCCGTGCCGTCCAGCGCATCACGTTCGCGGCATCGTACCGGCAGCGCGCATCGTGACCCGCGGGGTCCAGCCCTTCGGCACCGGGAGGATGCCGCGCACCTTCTTGAAGCCGGCCTTCTTGAACAGGGCCTCGGTCCCATAGAACGCCCACTCGTCGTGCACGCGCTTGCGGCCGGCGCGCGGGTACGCCTCCACGGCCGGCGCACCGCGCTCGGCCGCGTACGCGACGGCGGCCCGGATGAGCGCGGTCGCGACGCCCTGGCCGCGGGCCTCCTTGCGGATCGTGATGCACGGGATCACCCAGACCGGCTGCCCGTCGACCGGCGGCGTCGCCTTTGAGCCTGCGACGCGGTGGTAGTCGAGCCGCGGGCCGACGGACACCCATCCGACGGGCTCGCGCCGGCGATACGCGATGAGGCCCGGAGCGCGGCGGCGCTTCGCGAGCGCACCGAGCGCCGCGCGGCGTTTGGCGCCGGGCCCATCGAGACCGCGCTCGTGCTGCTCCACTCCAGTGAGCCGCGGAAAGATGTCCCAGCACGAGCTGCCCGAGGCGCTCGACTTCAGAACGTGCGCGAAGTCGTCGATCCGCGAGGGCGTCAGCGGCCTGATCACGAGCGCATCCGTAGCATGCCGATTGTGAAGTCTCCGCCCACATCGCGTGCGCTCGCGCGCGCATGGTTCGACATCGGCACGCAGTCGGTCGGTGGCGGCTCGAGCACGCTCTTCCTCATCCGGCGGATCCTCGTCGAGCGGCTCGGATGGATCACGATGCGCGAGTTCACCGAGGCATGGGCGCTCTCGCAGCTGAGCCCCGGCATCCATCTTGTCGCGCTCGCCGGACTGCTCGGACGGACGATCGCTGGGTCACGCGGCATCATCGTCTCGGTAGCCGGCATGATGGTGCCTGCCGCGGTCATCACCGCGATCGCGACCGCGCTGCTCGGCGCGGTCGCGCAGCATCCGCTCACGATCGCGGCGCTCGCCGGCATCGGTCCCGTCGCGGGCGGCATGACCATCGGGCTCGCGCTCACCATGGCCCGGCCGGTTCTCCAGCGCGGCCGATGGGCGATCCTCGACGTCGCGGTCATCGTGGCCGCGCTCGGCATCCTGCTGGCCGGCGCGGCGCAGACCATCGTGGTGATCTTCGTGGCCGGCGCGTTCGGCGCGGTGCTGCTCGGACGCGAGCGGCCCACCTCGACCGACGCCCCGATGAGCTGATCGCGGATCCATCCGATGTGGGAGCAGCTGCAGCTCTTCGTGATCTTCCTCAAGTCATCGGCCCTCGCGGTCGGTGGCCTCGCGTCCCTGCCGCTCCTGCGCGCCGATCTCGTGCCGCACTACGTCACCGACGCCGGCATCGTCCAGGCGCTCGCGGTCGGCCGGCTCGCGCCCGGCCCGAACGGTCTCTACATCGTGAGTCTCGGATACATCGTTGCCGGTTGGACCGGCGCGCTCTACGCGCTGATCGGCGCCAGTCTCGCCCCGTTGATCATGCTGC
Source organism: Candidatus Limnocylindria bacterium (assembly GCA_036564585.1). GTDB lineage: Bacteria > Chloroflexota > Limnocylindria > P2-11E > P2-11E > UBA4735. Next base: position 6,282 of record DATCOR010000264.1, read on the forward strand.
CCGCGACCGCCCTCGCGCGCCGCTGGCTGCTGTCGGCGTGGTTTGGCGGTCTGGTCCGCGGGGTCTCGCTCGCGACCGCGGGGTTGCTGCTCGCGACGGGGGCGACGATCGTCGCCGGGAGTGGGACGCAGATCTGGCAGCTCGCGCTCGTGGCGGTCACGGTCGTCGTCACGGTGCACGGGAGGCTGCACCCGGCCGCGATGATCGTCGTCGGTGCGGCCGTCGGGCTGGCGCTCGGCCGCTAGGAGACCGCGGACTCCACGGTCATGAGGTAGGTCGCGAGCGTCGAGGCGGCGGCGAGGGGCGACAGGTCGCAGAGCCGCCACTCGTGGCGCTCGTACGCATCGAGCGACGCGTCCGGACACCAGGCGAGGCCGCCATCCTTGGGGCGGACCTGGCCGGAATCGGCCGTGCCCCACTGATGGTCAGCCCGTACGCAGACGTAAGACACGAGCTCGCCCACGCCGCAGGTAAAGCATCCGTTGTGCCAGCGACGGGGCCCCAGCCGTGACGGGATGTAACGATCGGGTCTACTGTTGAGGCAACGCGTTGCCCAAGTAAGAACGGAGTCGAAAGTGAACGGCACAGTCAAGACCCTCACCGATCGCGGGTATGGCTTCATCGCGCAGGCGGACGGCACGGACCTCTTCTTCCATCGCTCGCAGGTGGCGGGCGGCGGATTCGACCGGCTTCAGGTCGGCCAGGCGGTCACGTACGAAAAGGGCGTGAGCTCACGCAACAACAAGGAAGAGGCGCAGAACGTCACGCCGGCCTAGCTGAGTGCGCTAATGCAGCATTCCGTGGTAGATCCCGGGCGATGAGCCCGGGATCTCCATTACCGGGACGATCTTCTCGTAGAACGCCTTCGGCCCGACGCCACCGATGACCGCGTAGGCGTAGCCGTAGGCCCGCATCGCGTGCAGGCACTGGAGCAGCAACGCGCCGCCGAGGCCCCTGCCGCGCGATGTCTCGGCGACGCCCTCGGGGCCGAAGAACCCGCGAGCGGTCGCGTCCCAGCAGGCGAAGGCCCTTAATTCCCCCTCTACGGTGGCGATGTGACAGCGGATCGGATGGCCGGAGAACGCGACGTCCGCCTCACTCGCCCATCGGGCTCCGAAGGTCGCATCGATCCACGCCGTGACGGCGTGCTTCTCGGGTGCCAGCGCGCGGCGGACGTCGATCCCGGCGACGGTGCGCTCGGGCGGCAGCTCGTAGAGCTTCACCAGGAGGTCGGTCACGGCGGCACCCTAGAGTGCGCGCGACCACGGTGTCGATTTCCAGCCGGTCCGTGCGTCGTATGGTCGAGAAACGCGCCAGACTTGGCGCACCGACGGAGGATCAGCGTGAAGTACATGCTCATGTTCATCAGCGA
>DATCOR010000270.1:0-4234 GCA_036564585.1 Candidatus Limnocylindria bacterium
CGCGGTCATGTACTCGGCCGTGTAGTTCGCCTTCAGGTACGCGGTGTGATACGCGATGAGCCCGTAGATCGCGGCGTGCGCGCGGTTGAAGCCGTACTGCGCGAACGGCTCGAAGTCCTTCCAGACCGTGTCGATGATCCCGGGCGAGACGCCGTGCTTCAGCGCGCCGGCAACGAACTTCTCCTTCTGCGCGTCCAGCTTCTCGCGGATCTTCTTGCGGATCGCGTAGCACAGGACGTCGGCCTCGCCGAGCGTGAACCCGGCGAGCGCCTGCGTCACCGCCATCACGTCCTCCTGATAGACCATGACGCCGTACGTCGAGCGGAGCACCGGCTCGAGCGACGGGTGCGCGTACGTCACGGGCTCCTGCCCGTGCTTGCGGGCGATGTAGCGCGGGATGTACTCCATCGGCCCCGGCCGGAAGAGCGCGACCATCGCCATCACGTCCTCGACGCGATCCGGCTTCAGGGCCTGGATGTAGCGCCGCATGCCGGCGGACTCCAGCTGGAACAGGCCCGTCGTCTCGCCGGAGGCGAGCAGGGCGAACGTCTTCGCGTCGCTCAGCGGGATGTCCTCGCGCTTGATCGTGATGCCACGCTGGCGCTCGATGAGCTTGAGCGCGTGATCGAGGATCGTGAGGTTCGAGAGGCCGAGGAAGTCGAACTTGAGGAGTCCGAGCTTCTCGATCTGCTTGTCCTCGTACTGCGTCTGATAGCCCTCGGCCTTGCCCTTGGGACGCTCGACCGGCACGAGGGTGGTCAGCGGATCGCGGGTGATGACCACGCCGGCGGCGTGCGTGCCCGTCGACCGCACCAGGCCCTCCACCTTCTCGGCGAGGTCGATGAGCCGCGAGACATCGGGCTCCTGCGCGAGCTGCTCGAGCTCCGGCACGTCGACGCGCGACTCCGAGAGCGTCGCGGCGCCCGGACCCGTCGGGATGACCTTGGCCACGCGATCGGCTTCGCCGTAGCTCATCCCGAGGACCCGCGCGACGTCACGGACGGCTGCTCGCGCGAGCATCGTGTTGAACGTGACGATCTGCGCGACGTGGTCCGAGCCGTACTTCTCCGTGACGTACGCGATCACCTCGTCACGCCGGTCGTCCATGAAGTCCACGTCGATGTCGGGCTGGGTGTAGCGCTCGAGGTTCAGGAACCGGTCGAAGATGAGGCCGTACTTCAGCGGGTCGATGTCGGTGAGGCCGATCGCGTAGCTCACGAGCGACCCGCCCGCCGAGCCGCGGACAGCGGTGAGGATGCCCCGGCTCTGGGCAAACGCGACGAAGTCCTGGACGATGAGCATGTAGCCCGAGTAGCCCATCTTCGCGATGACGCCGAGCTCGCGCTCCATCCGATCGTTGAGCTCCGGGGTCGTCGCTCCGTATTTCGCGGGGATGCCGCGCTCGGCGAGCAAGCGGAGCTGCTGGTCCTGGGTCAGCCCCTTCGGCACCTCGAAATGCGGGAGGATGAGCTTCCCGAGCGGCAGCTCGAGATCGCACGCGTCGGCGATGCGCAGCGTGTTCTCCAGCGCGTCGCGATCGTCGGGGAAGAGCTCCGCCATCTGCGCGGCGCTCTTCATGTAGAGCTCGGGGTGGTCGATCATCTTCAGGCGGTCCGGCTGGTCGACCGTCTTACCGCTCTGGATGCACACCATGATGTCCTGGGCCTCGGCATCCTCGGCGTGCACGTAGTGGATGTCGTTCGTGACGACGAGTGGTACGCCGGTCCGGCGGCTCACCTCCCGGATCCCCGCGTTCACGGTCTCCTGCTCGGGGATCCCATGCGCCATGAGCTCGAGGTAGAAGTTGCCCTTGCCGAAGATCGCCTGATGCTCGAGCGCGGCGGCGCAGGCAGCATCGATCCCCTGCTCCTGGATCGCGCGAGAGACCTCGCCCTGGAGGCACGCCGAGAGGGCGATGAGCCCCTCGCTGTGCTCGCGGAGCATCTGCTTGTCCATGCGCGGCCGGTAGTAGTAGCCCTCGAGATGGGCGCTCGTGACGAGCGTCACGAGGTTCTGGTAGCCGGTGAAGTTCTTCGCGAGGAGCACGAGGTGGAACGGCTTGCCGTGGCCCTCGACCTTGGCGTCGCGGTCGAACCGGCTGCCACGAGCGACGTAGGTCTCGACGCCGACGATGGGCTTGATCCCGGCGGCCTTCGCCGTCGTGTAGAAATCGACCGCACCGTAGAGCGCGCCGTGGTCGGTAAGTGCCAGGGCGGGCATCTCGAGCGCCTTCGCGCGCGCCACCAGGTCGCGCAGCCGCGACAGCCCGTCCAGCAGGCTGTACTCACTGTGGGTGTGCAGATGGACGAATGGCTGCGGGATCGGCGGGCCCTTTCCGGAAGCGGTTAGACGGTCAGTCTAGCCGCCGCCGATATGGCGCGACCCTACTGCCTGCTCGCGAGCGCGAGGCGCGCGCCGAGCGCGACGAACGCGACGGCGAAGGTGCGGCGGATCCAGGCCATCACCCGCGGGCGCGACACGACGTGACTGCGCACCGCCGCGGCCAGGACCCCGTAGCCGATGAAGACCACGAGCGTGACCAGCATGAACACACCGGAGAGCTCGAGCATCCGCGGCACCGCGTCGAGCTCGCTCGCGCTCACGAACTGCGGCAGGAACGCGAAGAAGAAGATCGTGAGCTTGGGATTCAGCACGTTGATGAGGATCGCCTGCCCGATGACCCGGAGCGCCGACGGAGGAGCCGAGCCGGCGTCGATCGACAGCGCACCGGTCTCGCGCACGGTCCGCCAGGCCACATACAGGAGATAGGCCACCCCGAGGTACTTGAGGCTCTCGAACGCCAGCGCGCTGGCGTTCAGCAGCGCCGCGAGGCCGACCACGGCCGCCAGCATGTGCGGCACGATCCCGAGGGTGCACCCGACCGCCGCGATGACGCTGGCCCGCGCGCCCCGCGACAGGCCCGCAGCGAGGGTGTAGAGCACACCCGTGCCGGGGGTCACCACGACGATGAGTGTCGTGACCAGGAACTCGGGGCTCACGGTGATCTACTGCTGCGGGTTCAGCGTGACGTTGACGACGACGGCGCGATGGTCCGAGGCCGTGGACGCGACCACATGGCCCTGCGCGGCAGTCACGCCTGTGCCGAAGATGTAGTCGATCCGTTCGACCGGCGCGTCGGACGGGAAGGTGTTGTCCGGTCCGCCCGATTGGAGCGCGAGGTCACCGAATCCGGAGTCGGTGATGAGCTTGAGCTCGGGCGCGTCCGGCTTCGCATTGCAGTCGCACGCGATGACCGCCGGGGTCGTCGAGCCGACCTCGTTGAGGAGCGCGCGCACCTGTTCCATCCGGACCGCGCTCGCGTCGCCGTTCTCGTCGAGGTGCGTGACCGCGATCGTAAGCCGGACCGAGGACGCAATGTCGCCGATATGCGCTATCACGGCGCCGCGGGGCTGATAGCGGACGCCCGGCTCCTTCGCATATGACACCCGCCGCACGTCGGTGATGGGATACCTCGACAAGATGGCGTTGCCGTAGAGGTCGCCGATGGTCGGCCCGTAGACATACGCCATCCCGAGCCGGGCCGCGAGGTACCCGAGCACGTCATGTTGGTCGTCGATCAGCCATCCTCGCACCACTTCTTCCAGCACGACGACGTCGGCTTGCTCGCCGGAGATCGTGTCGGCGATCCGGTCGAGCGCCGGGATGTCCCCGACGTCAAAGCCCTGATGGACGTTGTACGTCATGACCCGCAAGAAGTTGGATTCGTGCCCCTTCATCGCAGGCGACGGCGTAACGACGAGCGCGCCGAGCGGGACGAGTACCGCGAGCACCGCGACCGACCACGCGAGCAGCGGCCGCCAGCGCGGCAGCGGCGATGCCGGTACGACGAGCACCGCGACCACGACCAGCGCGGTCAGGAGCCAGAGCACCTCGAGGTTGGCGAAGTACGCGTAGTGCACGAACGTGCCGCCCACGAACAGCAGCCACCCGACGCCGAACGCAACGACCGCGAGCCACGGCGAGCCCGAGCCCGGTTGCGGCGCCGACGTCAGCGCCGACGCGGCCACGACGAGCCCGGCCGCGAACGCGGCGCCGGCGGCGACCGACAGGATCGGGATATGGAGCCACAGGAGGACGGCGCCGACGACGATCGCGGCGGCGGCGGCCGGGCGGGCCGGGAGCCCGCGCGCGAGGACGATCGCGCCGACGGCGGCGCCGATGCCCACGACCACCAGCCCGATCTGCGTGCTCGGCCCGCCATCACGACCGAGAC
>DATCOR010000278.1:0-9909 GCA_036564585.1 Candidatus Limnocylindria bacterium
CTCCGGCTCGACGATGTACGACCGGCCGCCGTGATCGCGGATGGCCTTGTGGATCGACGGCACCTTCGCGTACTTCCGGGGGTCGATCGACCGGTCGTCGAAGAACGACCCACGTCGCTGCGCCGCGACTCCCCAACGGAGCATCTGAGCGACCGTCGCGAACTCCTCGAGCCAGAGGAAGTAGGCGATGTTGCCGTGCTCCTGCGGCGTCCGAGCGGTCTGCATCGTGGTGACCGCAGCGGCCGTCGTCGAGGGGAAGATCGTCGTCGCGTCGATGAGCTGCGCGGCGTCGCGCCGCGCGGCGCGCTCGAGGATCCGCGCGATGAATGGGATGTCGCCGTCCTTCGCGAGCCGCTGGAGCTGATCGCTGCCGAGCCCGTCACAGAGCACGACGAGAACGTTGCGAACCCCGGACAGCAGCGCGGGATCGATCCCGCGAAGCGGCGGCGGATCGGCGGGACCGCGCGCGCCGCAGAGGTCGAGGACCGTCGCCGCGACGTTGACCAGACCGCCTCCGTCGTAATCGGGCAGCTGGAAGCCGTGCGCGCGAAGCTGCTCGCGGAGCGCGTTGGGCATCGGGGCACGATACGCGAGGGGCGCGCTAGACGGCTTCGGGTCCCGCCTCGTCGCGGACCTCGCGCGCGCCGGTACCGTCGAGGACCTGTGCCGCGAGGTCGCACTCCTGGTCGGAGCACTGCACCGAGACGATCGCGCCGCCGTTCTGCACCACGCGGGAGAACAGGTGCGCGTCCGCTGAATGCCGGCCGCTCGCGCGGCCCATGACGAACCCGATCGCGGCCATCCCGCCGACCACGCCGATCGCGCCGACGATGAGGCCGACCGGGTTCGTCGCGAGGTTTCCCCAGGCCGCGAACCCGACCACGACGACAGCTCCAACGACAAGACCGAGGATGCCACCCTCGAGGGCGTAGGTCTTGCCCCCGACCTCGGCCGCGCGCGAGGGATCGTCGCCGGTCATCTGCACGCGGTCGGCATCGAAGCCGGCAGCGTCGAGCGAGCGCATCGCCTTGACGGCTTTGCGGCCATTGCTGAAGATGCCGACGATGGTCTTGAGCGGAGTCGTATCGCTGACGACGGCCTGAGCCATGCGACCGGATGTCGCATGTCGCGTGCCTAATCCTGCTCGAATCTCCGCCGAACGCGGGCCAGCTCGGCGGCCAGGTCCGCCGGTGCTGCGATCGGCGCGGAACAGACCGTGCCGACGCACACGTACGCCGCCACGCGATCCGGCGGATAGCCGCGGGCAGTGATCCGCTCGCTATCCCGCCCGGGCACCAGCCACTGGCGCGCGCCGTTCGGATCGTCACTCGCGAGCACGACCTGCCAGAGCGCTCTGGCGACCGGATCGTCGGCCGGGCCTACGACGACCGCGAGGCGCGGCTCGCCGAGCGCGCGGGCCACCGTCGAACCGAACGCGGCCGCGAACTGGCCCCACTGCCGGTACTCACCGACGAAGCCGCGCAGCGCGCGCAGGGCGCTGTCTCGCCACTGGTCGTCCCCGGTGAGCACGCCAAGGCGGAGGAGCGCGTCGGCCATCGCGGCGCCGTCCTCGATCGGTTTCTCGCGCATCGCGAGGCGCCCCGGCGCGTCGCGTTCCGGCGCGTCCCAGAAGCCGCCGGCAGCCGGATCCTCGAGGGTCCGGCGCATCGCGCCGGACATGTCGGCCGCCGCCGCGAGCGCGTTCGGATGCTCGCCGGTCTCGTACTCGTCGAGGATCGTGCCGATCGCCGCGCTGTAGTCCGCGAGCAGGCCGCGCAGCTCCGGACCATCGCCGCGGTCGAAGTGCGCGAGCGCCGTCCCGTCCCACATCCGCGAGCCGAGCGAACGCATCACGGCGACCGCACGGTCGTGCGGACCGTGCTCCCCGAGCGCGTTCGCGGCGACGAGGTACGCGGCCGCGGCGAGCGCGTTCCAGCCCGCGTAGACCCGCCGGTCCACGAACGGCGCGCCATGCGCCGCGCGGCCGGCGGTGTCCAGCGTGTAGTAGTGCTCGTCCGCGTCCTGCGAGCCCGAGAACGCCTTCACGTCGTCACGCCACAGCACCGTGTCCATCCAGCGCATCACGTCGCGGACGATCCGGTCGTAGCCGGCCGACGGAAAGGTGCGGTGGGCCTCGCTGTAGATCGCCAGCAGCTCGGCGTTGTCCTCGAGCATCTTCTCGAAGTGCGGGATGCCCCACGCCCGTGTGGTCGAGTACCGGAAGAAACCGCCCTCGATCAGGTCATACATCCCGCCAGACGCCATCGCCGCGAGGGTCTTGTGGAGCATCGCCGCGACGTCACCGCTCTGCGTCCGCCGGTACTCATCGATGAGGAAGCGGAGCAGCTTCGGCTGTGGGAACTTCGGCTCGCGGCCAAAGCCGCCGTACTCGGAGTCGTACTGGCCGCGGATCAGCGCGCCGATCGCGCCGACGATCGACCCGTCGAGGTCCCCCGGCTTCTGCGCGTGGGCATCCGCCTCGTGCGCCTTCAGCTCACGGAGCCGAGGCTCGAGCTCGGACCGCTTGTCGCGCCAGAGGTCGGCGACCTCGGCGACGTAGCGGCGCATCGCGTCGGGCGGGATGTACGTCGCACCGTTGAGGATCTCACCATCCGGCGTCAGGAACGCGGTCGTCGGCCAGCCGCCCATGTTGTAGCGGCGGTTCACGTCGGGCCGCTCGTCGTTGTCGACGCGGATCGGGATGTAGCGCTCGTTCACCCCGGCGATCACGGCGGGGTCGCTGTACGAGGTCTCGTCCATGACGTGACACCAGTGACACCACACCGCGCTGATCGCCAGGAGCACCGGCTTGTCCGCGGATCGCGCCTCGCGGAACGCGTCGTCGCCCCAGGTCCGCCAGGCGATCTTGCTCGCGCGGTTCGGCCGCGGGGAGAAATGGAAGTCGGTCACCCGATCTGATCGAGCTCGATCTTGTTGCCGAACGGATCGAACACGTAGCACCGCGACCAGCCGGCGAATTGGTCGGCATCCTCGGACCGCACGCCCTTGGCTTCGAGCTCGCGGCGCATCCGCGCGACGTCGTCGACGCGCAGCGCGAAGTGCCGGCGCGGATGGAGCGCGAGATCGGCCTCAACGGCAAGGTGGACGTGCGTGCCTCCAGGCACCTCGAACCAGAGGCCGGGTCGGCCCCGCAGCGCCTCAGGCCGCTCGATCTCGCGCAGACCGAGCTGCTCGGCGTAGAACCGCCGGGCCCGGGACTCCTGGCCGGCCGGATAGAAGACCTGGGCGTGGTGGAGGGCCAAAACGGGCATAAACCGAGTGTATTGACGGTTCCCGCAATGTCTGAAAAGCGCTGGAATCAACAGTGCAAGGCCCCTAGAATGAGCGTCGGAACACTCGCGGGAGGACCGTCTTGGCGATCGACACGACTCCGCAGGAGACCGGCACCAGCGACGCCGTCGTGACCCTCACGGCGAAGGCGTCCGAAAAGCTGAAAGAGATCATCGCGAAGCAGGGTCGCGCTGACCTCGCGCTTCGCGTCTACGTCACGCCGGGCGGGTGCTCGGGCTTCTCGTACGGCATGACCTTCGCCGATGGGGCGGAGGAAGGCGACGCGATCGTCGACCACAACGGCGTCAAGGTCGTCGTCGATCCGATGAGCGCGATGTACGTGAAGGGCAGCGAGATCGACTTCGTCGACGCCTTGATGGGCGGCGGCTTCGCGCTCCGCAACCCGAACGCCGTGTCGAGCTGCGGCTGCGGCCAGTCGTTCAAGACCGCGGGCGACTCCGGTACCGCGAAGGCCTGCGCGCACTAGATCCATTCACGCGATATTGAAGAGGGCGGCGGAAGCCGCCCTCTTTTCTTGTCGTGTGTCTCGGCCGGAGCATCGTCAGCTCGCGGACGCCTGATTGTGAATCAGGTCATCGTCCGACTCACACGCCAGTTCAGAAGTCCTTCTTCCGAGGTGTGCACGAGGCCATGCACCGAGAGATCGCAATGGCTAGTGCGAGACCCTCGCGCCCATGTACGCGACCCCGTCGGTTCGCAGCGCCAACGCGGTCGCGAGAAGGATCGCCGCGGCGCCGACCAAGAGGATCGGCTGGATGCCGACCGTCGGTGCGAGCGCTCCCGCAGCCGCAAAGCCGGCGGGCAGCAGGGCGATGGAGCCCAACGAACTCAGGGCAGTCACGCGGCCGAGAATGGCCACTGGCACGCCGCCCTGCAGCCCGGTCATGAACAGCACCGCCCCGAGATCAGCCCCGAATCCGCCAATGCCGCATGCCACGGTCAGGATCGCAACGGGCAAATCGAGCGCCAGTGCCACGAGGGGCAGGGCAAAGAGCGCTTGCGAGAAGAGCGCTGCGCGTCCAATCGCCCGCGGCTTCCAGCGAAGCGGCACTGCGGAACCGAGCAGTCCACCGGCGGCGAACGCGGTGATGGCGATCGCGTAACCGGTCGTTCCGCGCGGCACGAGCGCGATCGGCAGTAGGACGAACCAGGGCGCGACGGCGAGGAACGTTTGGCTCAAGTCGGAGACGAGCACGGCACGCAGCCACCGGGTCCGCACAGCGAATTGCAGTCCCGCGGCGGCCTCCCGGAGGATCGTTGGCCTCCGGGCGCCTGCGCTCGGCGGCCGGACTCGCACCACCCTGCGCGTCGAAGCGACGGCCAGTGCAGCCACGAGAAAGGTCGCCGCATCGAGCAGCAACGTCGGCTTGATGCCGATCGTTGCGATGAGGACGCCGCCGAGCGCAGGCCCGAGCAGTCCGGCAACCCGCAGCGAGAGGGTCGACGCAGCGTTCGCTGCGCCCAACCGGTCGGGACCCGCGAGGTCGAACACGAGCATCTGCGAGGCCGGCCCGACGAGAGCGTCCGCGACGCCCGCGGCGGCGAACACCACGAGGATGAGCACGAGCGGTGCGCCCGCAGGGATCACCGCCAAGGCCGCAACCGTGAGGCCCAACGCGAGCTGGGCGGCGATCGTCTGCCGCCGGGCGGGAAGCCGGTCAGCGAGTGTCCCGCCGACCATGAGCAATGCCGACGTGGCGAGGACGCGCACCGCGAAGACCGCGCCAAGGGCAAGCGCGCCATCATCTCGGGTCAGGATCCACACCACGACGGCCATAGAGGACACCTTGTCGCCGACGGCGCTGATCGCCTGCCCGACCCAGAGCCGGATGAAGGAGCCGTCGCGCCGCAGCCTTGTCTGGTCCGATCCTGGACTCGCGGTGCTCACGCTCAAGTCGGGTATTCGAGGAGTACGCTCGTGAGGCTGACGTGCTTCGACCGCGAGGCGCCCGGCGGCAACGAATTCGAGTGGACGATCCTGTCGACCTCGGCGGTCAACATTCGCAGGCGTCTCACGTCGGCCGGCGTCAGCCAGACCTCCGCGTCGGTCATCCGCCTCGTCCCGGTCTGTGCCAGCTTGCGACCAAGTTCGCTCAGCAGCTGGCGTTCGAGCAGCCGCACCGCGGGTGGGGCGAGCCGGCCGAAGGCCTCCGGACGCATCGTGTATCGCTGCTGCGGTCGACCTCGGCGGCCATGCTGGGTCCCGACTGTCGGTTCAGGTGCGCTCCGGAGCAGGCCGGCGCGGGCGAGCTGGCGGAGGTGGTAGCTCGCCGCGGCGTGGGCCACGCCGGCGGCTTGGGCGACCTCGGTCGCTGACACGGGGCGGGCGGTGACCATCCCCAGGATGCGCAGCCGGAGTGGGTGGGATAGCGCGCGCAGTCGGGCATCGGGCATAGACGTTTCCAATGGCCTCTTGGGAAATATAGCCCGCGGCCGCGCTGGAAAGCTGCACCGGGCGACCCTTGAGCGCGCCCTCGCGCCCAACTAACGCGGCATAGACCGGCGTCTGATCTCGGATCAACCGTCGGCATGCCAGCGGCTTTGCTAGTCGGGAAACTTGGCGAGTCGCGCCTGCACATATGCCGCGAGCGGCGGCAGCCCGGGCGAGGCACCCAGCGAGCGCATTGCGACCGGCCACGCTGCGATAACGAGATCGCAACACGCACGCGCTGCCGCGGCGAGCGAACCCGCATCGAGTGAGGCGACCGTCCGCGTCATCGTCGCGGGCACTGGCTGTCGCGGGTCATCGAACACCGCCGTCACGCCGTACTGCGCATCACGAACGTCCTCGCCCACCGCACAGATCCGCCAGATGTCCGCACGGGCAAGCTCAACGCAGGTGTGCGCCTCCCAGAGCGCGCCACGGCTCAAGTACTTCACGACGGCGTTCAGGCGAGTCAGGGCGCCGTAGCCCCACCGCCGTACGTCATCCGCCGTCGGCGCCAACTGAGTGACCTGCGGCGGGACGAGCGAATCCGGGTCATACAGCACGATCCAGTCGGCGCGGCGCGACCATTCGCGACCTGCCCGTGACACGGAAAGGTCGAGTTCGACGCCGTTCGCGTAGAGGGCATACGTGTGCTGATAGTCGCGGCCCCCTCCACTGCTTCCCGGCAGAACGATCTGATTCATGTCGATGACCGGTCCCGCGTCCGCCACCCACCGTCGCGATTCCGCGACGGCGATGCCCCATGCCTCGGATCGAACGCCGATGAGCGCGTCGACGTCGGACAGGGCATCGCCGACGCCGCGCCCGAGGCTGCAACCCACCACCAGGACACGGATCCGCTCGTCTCCAAGTGACGTCGCGAGAAACGACTCGATCACAGCGCGCTGCGGCGCGAGGGACGGACCAAGCGAGCCGAGCCACGCTCGGGCACTCGTCACCAGCGAATCCTACTCACGGCATCACGCCGAGAGTCCAAGCTCTGGTTGACCGTCGGTCTCTTCAGAGTGTCCCGACGATTACCACGGTCGTTTTCTCAATTTCGATCGTGCGTAGGCTTGCCTTCACGGCGTAACGTCCCCCGCATGAAGGCGCTTCGTCAGCGGTAGTGAGCAGTCAGCTCGCACCGATCGAGGCAATTCGCGGCGTGTCACGGCCTCCGCTCCGCCCGCGTTTCCCTGACGTGTTGACGATCACCGCGCTCGTCGCACTGTTCGCGCTTCTGGCCGCCGCGCTGTTCGGGGAGCGTCTCGCGCCGAACGAGCCGCTCTATTTCGTTGTCGAACACGGCGCGGATCCCCGGCCGTACGACCCGGGTACGGTCTTCCCCTTCGGTTCCGATGTGCTGGGCCGGGACCTGTTCAGTCTGGTGCTCGCTGGCGCGCGAGCGACATTGACGATCGTGCTGCTCGCCGGACTCGCGCGCGTCGCAGCCGGCGTGCTCGTCGCCGCGCTCGGCATGCTTTGGAAGCCGGCCCGCCTCGTGGCTGAGAGTTGCGCGGACTTTGTGGCCGCGATCCCGGCGACGTTGATCGCGCTCGTGCTCGTGAAGGGGTTCGTGAAGACCGACACGACCGTCCCCGCGCTGATCGGGGCACTGCTCGTGATGGGCTGGGCCGGGCCGTACCGCGTCATCCGCGCCGAGGTGGATCGACTCGCCCGCGCGCCGTTCACCGAGGGCGCCCGCGCCCTGGGCGTCAGCCGGGCACGGCTGTTCTGGCGCCACCAATTTCCGCACCTCGTCCCGGTCCTGGCGATGAACGTCAGTCAGCAGGTCGTCGCTTCGCTCGTGCTGGTGGCCGAGCTCGGCGTGCTCGGGGTGCTCGTCGGCACCGTACGGTCCATCAACATCGAGGAGTCGCTCACGGTCGTACGCACTGGGCCGCCCGTGGCCGCACTCATCCCCGATACCCCCGAGTGGGGCGCGCTGCTCGCAACCTCCCGGACCGTCGAGGCGCTCTGGCTGACCCGGTGGCTGATCTTCGTGCCCGGCGCTGCATTCGCGCTTACCGCGATCGCGGTGGCCACGATCGGCCTCGCGCTCGCACGCCGCTACGCCCGCCGGGATCTGTTCGACGATCTACGCGCCGGCGGCGTGATCGGGATCGTCTTCGCCGTGCTGCTGTTGGGATCAGGCCTCGTTCCCGAGCGGTACGCCGCGGCTGTTGAATGGGCCGCTGCCGCCCGCGCGGCCGTGCAACCCACTCCCGATCTCGCCGCCGCGATTGACGCGGCTGGGTTGCGCACGTTCATCGTGGCGCGGCAGGTCACCTCCATCGCGCGTGCCGGACCCGCGAGCGTGACCATCGGATCGGCTTCGGTCGCCGAACTCCCACCTCAGTCAGCTAGTCCCGCGCCGAACAGCGGCCGGATCCAGTCAGTCGTCGCCAGCGGCATGGGTGGGACCGTCGATGGACCAATCGTGTTCGCGGCACGTGGCATCGTCCCCGCCGAATACCAAGCGCCCACCGCACTGCAGCGCCAACGGGGAAGCGGTGCAGGACCCGAGCTCGGCCCGCTGCTCAAGGACTACCCCGACGACTACGCGAACCTGGACGTGCGCGGCAAGGTGGTCCTGCTCGTTCGCTTCATGGGCATCGACACGGGGGCCGCCGGCTATGCCTACGGCCCGCCGGGAGAGACGAGCATCAGTAACGCGATCAAACGAGGCGCTGCCGCGGTCCTGTTCGTCGATCCGGATCTTAGCGCTTACCCGACGTCGACCAACCCCTACCGATTGCTCGAACAGGAAGCACCGGCCACGAGCGCGACGGGTGTGCCGGTGGTCGTGCTCGATCCGGCCGCGGCGGGGGCCCTCGTGGCGCCGCTCGGTCTGGACCTGTCGCCGCTCATGGGCTGGGACGTGCGCGGCCAGAGATCAGAACGATCGCTCTCGCGGGATCTCGGTACGACCGCGCGGGTGAACGTGCGGCTTCGTGCGCAGGCAGTGACCGTCGAGAGCCGCGTCGCCGAAGTCCCCGGCGTGCCCGCTGACGCGCCGAGGGTCATCGTCTGGGCCAGCCGGAGCCTCGACGGCAACGGACTCGACCCAGCCCGGGCGGACGCGCTCGCCGCGCTGGCCCGGCTTGCGATCGCTCGCCACGCGCCGTTCCTCTTCGTCGACTTCGACCCGCACGCCGACACCCAGGCCGTCCGTGATGCGCTTGACGGGCGGAGGCTCGCGCTCGTCCTCGAGCTCGGCGATCTGGGTGGCGGGGTGCTCCACTTCGCGACGGCCAATGGTGACCTCATTCCGGCCGTCGACTTCTACGCGCAGCAGGCGGGTGCACGGTACGAGCCGACCCGCCGGACTGCGCTGGTCGAGCAGCTGGTCACGCCGTTGCCGGGGGTCAAAACGATCGAGATCACCAGCACGGGCACGGGCGACGCACGGTCCGACGCCGTCGCGCTGATCGGCTATCTCGCCGGCCGGCTCGCGCTCGGCGCGCCGGAGCTGCAATGAATCCGACCGCGGTACGTCTGCTGCGCGTGCCAGTGACCGTCGCCGCCATCTGGGCGGCGCTGGCCGTCACGGTACCGATCCTCATGGCGCGATACGCGCCGTACGTCATGCGTCCCGGCTTTGCCTGCGTCCGCAACCCGGTGCCGGGACCGGATCCCGACTTGGCCGCCGGCGGCTGCGCGAGCGTGTCCGACCTCTACGGGATCCCGTTCGGCAACTTGTTCACCGACGCGATGTTCCGCAGCCTCGCGCTCCTAGTCGGCGCGGCGGTGCTGGCGCTCGTGCTTGGCACGCTCCTCGGGATGGCGGGCGCGCTGCTGCGTCGGCGCCTGTTCGCCAGCGGCGCGATCGTTGGCATCACGACGCTGCTCGCTGCCGTTCCGGCGTTCTTCGTCGCGTATTTCTTGCAGATCATCGTGATCGTCCTCTTTACCCTCCCGACCGGCGGAGTGTTCCTGCCTGTGTTCGGTTTCGGCTACGACAGCCACCTCGTCCTGCCGCTGCTCTCGATCTCGCTGCCGGCGATCACGTACACCGCGCAGCTGACCGCGACCCGGATGATCGAGGTGCTCGACGCCGACTACATCACGGCCGCCAGGGCCCGCGGCCTCGGCCCCCGCTCGATCTTGTTCGTACACGTCCTGCCGCACGCACGTCCGGTGATACTCGAAGCTTTGGGCAGCGGCTT
>DATCOR010000283.1:0-2809 GCA_036564585.1 Candidatus Limnocylindria bacterium
GGTCGTCCACTGCCTCGCCCGCGAGTGGGCCGCGCCGTACGAGCGCGCCGCCCGCCGGTCCGGTGCGGCGTTCGTCGAGACGCCGCTCGTGCACCCGGGCCAGCCGTTCTCCGGCGACGGGTCCACGGACATCGCGCGCTACCGACGCGACGACGCCGTCATCGGGCTGACCGAATGGGAAGCGGGCTGGTATCGGGCTCACGGTGCAGCGCGCGCGATCGCCACAGGCGTCGGGCCGATCATGCGGGCGCCGATCCCCGCTCGTGCGTCCGAGCCGGCCGAGATCCTGTTCGTCGGGCGGAAGGAGCGGTACAAGGGGTACGACGCGTTGCGAGACGCCGCGCGCCTGGTGTGGCGCGAGCGCCCGGACGCGCGGTTCGTCGTCATCGGGCAGCGCCGCGTCCTCGGGCCCGCGCCGCTCGCGGACCCACGCTGGTCGGAGCCGGGCATCGTGAGCGAGTCGCGGAAGGCGGAAGCGTACGCGCGAGCGACGATCTTCGCGATGCCGTCGGATCACGAGACCTTCGGCCACACCTACCTCGAGGCCTGGTGTGCCGGCCGGCCGGTCATCGCCGGCGACATCGCGCCACTCCGTGAGGTCGTGCGCGACGGGATCGACGGGCTGCACGCGGCGAACGCGCCGCGGCCGATCGCCGACGCGATCCTCACGCTGCTCGCGGATCCGGCACGGGCCGCGGCCATGGGTGCCTCGGGTCGCGCGCGTGTGGCTGAACGGTTCACCTGGCCGGCGATCGCGGCCAAGACCGAAGCCGCGTACCAGATCGCGCAGCTAGCATGACCGTGATGCGGGGAGTCATCGGCCAGCGCGCGATGCTCGACCGGCTGGGCGCGCGCGCCGCGCGGGGCGACGTCGCCCACGCGTACGGGCTGTTCGGTCCGCGATCGATCGGCAAGCGCACCATCGCGCTTCGCCTGGCGCAGACCCTCAACTGCCTCGATCCCGAGCGCCCGTCCGGGGGCTGCGGCACCTGCCGCAACTGCGTGAAGATCGAGCGCGGGGTCCACCCCGACGTGCGCCTGCTCGAGCGGGACACCGCGAACAAGACGAAGATCGAGATCGATCAGGTCCGCGCGATGCAGCAGGATCTCGTGCTGCGGCCGCTCGAAGGACGTACGCGGGTCGTGATCATCGACGATGCAGCCGACCTCAGCGACGTCGCGCAGGACGCGCTCTTGAAGACGGTCGAGGAGCCGCCGAAGCACGCGGTCCTGCTCCTCGTCACGCAGGTACCCGAGGCGTTGTTCGAGACGATCCGCTCGCGGGTCCAGCCGCTCGTCCTCCGATCCGTCGCCACGGGCGAGATCGCCGCGGGGCTCCGCGAGCGCGGGGTCAAGGGCGCCGACGCCATCGCCGCCGCGGCCGCCGGCCATCCCGGGATGGCGATCCGCCTCGCTGCGGACGAAGGCGGCGAGCGGACGACGCGCCGCGCGATCGAGAAGGAGTTCTTCGACCTCGTCGGCAGCCGCCTGACGGAGCGGTTCGAGTGGGCCGCGAAGCTCGCCGACGAGAGCGACCTGCGCAAGCGGGCCGAGGCGATCGAGCTGCGGCTCGACCACTGGATCGAACTCCTCCGCGACGCGGCCGTGACGTCCCGTGGTCTCGAAGGCGCGCCGCTCCGGCCCGACCGTGCGGCCGAGACCGGCCGGATCGCGGCCACGCATCCCGCCCGCGACCTCGTCGACGCGACGCTCCTGGTGCAGCGGCTCCGACGCGACCTCTTCTGGAACGCGAACGCGCGAGCGCTGCTCGAGATCCTCGCCCTCAAGCTCCCCTATCTCGAGGGGGCAGCCGCATGAGCCGCACCGTGGTCGGCGCGCGCTTCCAGACGGCGGGCCGGATGTACTTCTTCGAGCCCGGCCCGGTCGACGACCTTGCGATCAACGAGTGGGTGATCGTGCAGACCGAGCTCGGCCAGGACGCGGCGCGGGTGCAGATCCTGCCCACCGATTCGCCCCTCGTGCAGGTCGACCCGCCGCTCGGCACGCTCGTGCGCAAGGCGACGGCGACGGACAAGTTCGAGCTCGCGAAGCACAAGCGCCGCGAAGAGGACTCGACCCGTACCGCGGCCGAGACGGCGAAGCGGCTCGGCCTTGACGTCCACGTGCTCGGGACCGACTGGCAGTTCGACGGTGGCAACGTGGTCGTCTTCTATTCGACCGAGGCGACCGGCCTCGATCTCGCGCCGTTCAGCGTCGAGCTCGCGGCGGGATTCGGTACGCGCGTCGAGCTGCGCCGGCTCGGTGCACGCGACGAGACGAAGCTGCTGACCGGTGTCGGTACATGCGGCCGCGAGCTCTGCTGCTCGTCGTGGCTCGATAAGTTCTCGAACATCTCGATCCGCATGGCGAAGGAGCAGGACCTGCCGCTCAACCAGGCGAAGCTCACCGGCGTCTGCGGCCGGTTGAAGTGCTGCCTCATCTACGAGCTCGAGACGTACCAAGAGGTGAAAGGCAAGCTCCCGAAGCTCGGCGACACGTTCCACATCCCGTCGTGCGTCGGTGGCCAGTGCGGCACCGGTGGGTGCGCGCAGGTCCAGGGCGTGTCGATGACGAAGGAGGCGATCGTCGTCGGAATGGTCGACGGCGGGGGCCGCGCCACGCTGACCGCGGACGAGCTCGGGGTGACATTCGACGCGGTGCCTGCGCACACGAAGGGGGTCGGCTCGTACGGTTCCGACGAGATCCCGCGCCAGGAGCGCGCGACACCCGTACCGGCACCCGGCCAAGGGGCGCCGCGCCGGCGTCGCCGTCGCGGTGGCCGCCGCCGCGGCGGCCGTCCCGGAGGCGC
>DATCOR010000288.1:0-4005 GCA_036564585.1 Candidatus Limnocylindria bacterium
GAGCTCCAGCGCTCGCT
This sequence comes from Candidatus Limnocylindria bacterium, assembly GCA_036564585.1. Taxonomy (GTDB): domain Bacteria; phylum Chloroflexota; class Limnocylindria; order P2-11E; family P2-11E; genus UBA4735. The sequence continues at coordinate 18 of DATCOR010000288.1, forward strand.
GCTCGGACGCGAGGCCGAGCTGCTCGCCACCGGGCTGATGGACCGGCGGCTCGATCGCATCCCGCGGCTCCTCGAGCGGGTCCTCGACGACGATCGCTGGGCGCCCGAGGTGTCGCGCGCCCGGGTCCGCGCGCTCCTGCCCTCGATCGAGCGGCTCTGCGCCGAGCTCGCCGGCAATGGGATCGGCCCAACGCTGGACCACGACGATCTGCACGACCACAACGTCCTCATCCAGGACGGACGCCCATCGATCATCGACTGGGGCGACGCCTCGCTCACCCACCCGTTCCTGGCGCTTGCGGTGACCGAGCGCTTCGCCGCGCTGGCTGCCGGCGTCACAACGGACGCCCCGGAGATCCGAGCGTTACGCGAGACCTACCTCGAGCCGTGGGCCGGCCTCGCGCCGGGCGCCGCGCTCCGCCGCGCGGCCGAGATCGGCTCCGGGCTCGGCGTCGTCACGGGCGGGCTCACGAACTACGAGATCGTCACGCGCCTGCCCGGCGCGCACGAGGAATCGCCCGGCGAGATGGACGCGGTCCTCGGCCGGATCGCCCAAGCGATCGGCGCGCTCTAGACCTTCTCGAGCTCCAGCTCGGTCGCGACGCCGTTCAGGTCGCCGGCCCATGGGTGCCCGCGGCCGGCGAGCCCCGGTCGGACCGACGTCGCGAGCGTCTCGGTGCCGACGAGCTCCAGGAACTGTTCAACGGTCGGTGCGATCGCGCCGCCGTACCGGATCGCGATGCGGTCGGAGATCTCGAAGCCGGCTTCCTTCCGAAGATCGTTCACGCGCCGAACGAGCTCGCGCGCGAGGCCCTCGGCCTCGAGCTCTGGGGTGAGCGTGGTCTCGAGGGCGACCACGGCGCCGGCGTCTTTGCCAACCGTGTGCCCGGCGCTCCCCTCGTGCGACACGAGCACCTCGGCCGGACTCAGCGTGAACCCTTCGACCTCGATGCCATCGTCGACCGCCCGGTACCGGCCGGCCTGCAGCGCCGCGCGGACCCGCGGGAGATCCTTGCCCAGCCTCGGCCCGAGGCTCTTGAGCTCCGGCTTCACGATCTCGCGCACCAGACCCTCGGCCTGGTCGCGGACCTCGAACGACTTCACGTTCAGCTCGTCACAGATCATCGCCGCGAGCTCGGTCTGTCCGTCGAGCGCGCCGTGATCGCGATCGCCTGCGTCGAAGACGGCAATGAGCTTCGTCAGCGGCGTGCGCGTCTTCACGCCCGCGGCCGACCGCGCCGCGCGCCCGAGCGCGACGATCCGCATCGCGGCGCGCATCCGCCGCTCGAGGTCGTCGTCGATCCGATCGGCCTGCGGCTCCGGGTACGGCGTGTGGTGGACCGAGGCCTCGCTGCCGGCGCGCGCCGCTCGAACGAGGTTCTGGTACATCGACTCGGCGAGGAACGGCATCATCGGCGCGAACAGCCGCGCGAGCGTGGTCAGCGCCTCGTACAGCGTCTGGTACGCCGCGGCCGAGTCGGCCGGCGAGGCGGCCTGCCAGAAGCGGCGGCGGTTGCGCCGGACGTACCAGGTGGAGAGGTCCTCCCAGAAGGCTTCCATCTTCCACGCCGGCGTCGCCGAGTCGTACCGATCGAGGGCCTCACGGCAGTCGCGCACGAGCCGGTCGAGCGCGGACAGAAGCCAGCGATCGATGAGCGGGCGCTTCGCGGCAAGGACCGCCGGTGTGTTCGGATCGAAGCCGTCCAGGTTCGCGTACGTCACGAAGAACGAATACGTGTTCCAGAGGGTCAGGAGCCGGCGCTTGATGTCGTCGGTCGGCGCCTGGCCCCAGTACACGTCCGCCTGCGGATCCTGGCGCGCGTACAGCCAGCGGATCACGTCGGCCCCGACCTCCTCGCACGACTCGCCGAGGTCCAGCATGTTCGTGCCGGTCTTGTGGAACTCCTCGCCCGGTGCCGCGAGCACCTTCGCGTGCGATCCGTTCGCGCGATAGGGCGCCTTTCCGGTCAACACGACGCTGAAGAACAGGGCCGAGTAGAACCAGAGGCGGACCTGCTCGACCATCTCCACGACGAAGTCCGCGGGGAACCATTGCTCCCAATACGCGCGGTCGTGCAGCCAGTCGAGCGTGGAGAACGGCACGACGCCCGCATCGAGCCAGCAGTCGCCGACCTCCTTCACCCGCTTGCTCTCAGCGTTGCAGGTCGGACAGCCGACGATGACCCCATCGATCCACGGCCGGTGCAGATCGCGAAGGCCATCGAGCCCGCGCAGCGCGCGCTCGCGGAGCTCCTCCTCGCTCCCGAGCACGAAGAAGTGGCCGTTCGCGCAGGTGTAGAAGGGCAGCGGCAATCCCCAGTAGCGCTTGCGCGAGATGTTCCAGTCGCCCATGTTCTGGAGCCAGTTCTGCATGCGCGCGCCGGCCGCCGGTGGCACCCAGGTGACGTCCTTCGCGGCGGCGATGAGCTGCGGCCGCAGCTCGTCCATCGCGATGAACCACTCGTCGTCGACGCGGAAGACGATCTCCTCCTTGCAGCGCCAGCACACGGGGTAGCGGTGGGTGAACGGCAGCGTGCGGAACAGGAACCCCCGCTTGCCGAGATCGTCCGCGATCTCCTGGGCGACGTCCCGCGCCTCCTTGCCCTCGAGCCAGCCGTACCCCGCGACGAACCGCGCGCTGTCGTCGATCGGAACGAGGACCGGTAGGGTCTCGGTCTTCGAAAGGGCGAAGTCCTCGGCGCCGCAGCCGGGCGCAATGTGGACGATGCCGGTCCCCTCGGCCTCGCTCACCGCGTCCCACGCGATGACCCGATGGACCGCCTTCGCCGGGGCCGCGGCGGGAAGCTCGTCGAACGGCCCGGCATAACGCTCGCCCACGAGCGTCGCGCCCTTGACGGTGGCAACGACCGTCGCGCCCGGCAGCGCAAGCTGCTCGAACACCTTCTTGCCGAGCACGAGCGTCTCGCCGCCCAGGGTGGCGCGCACGTAGTCGAGCTCGGGGTGGACCGCGAGGGCCACATTGGCGGGCAGCGTCCATGGCGTGGTCGTCCAGACGAGGAAGAACGACTTCGGCTGTCCCTCTATCGGCAGCTTCGCGTAGATCGAGGTGTGGGTCATCTCGCGGTAGCTGTCGATCATCTCGTGCTGAGAGAGGGCGGTGCCGCACCTGGCGCACCAGGGCATGGAGCGGTGTCCCTTGTAGAGCCAGCCCCGCTCCTGGCAGAGCTTCAGGACGTGCCAGATATGCGAGATGTTGTTGTCGGTGTACGTGAAGTACGAGTGGTCCCAGTCCATCCACTGACCGAGCCGGATCGACTGCTTCGTGATCGCCTTGGCCGACCGATCGACCCGCGCGCGGCACGCGTCGGAGAAGCGGTCGATCCCGTACGACTCGATGTCGCGCTTGCTATTGAGGTTCAGCTCGCGCTCGACCTGCACCTCCACCCAGAGCCCCTGGCAGTCGAAGCCGTTCTGGTAGCGCTGGTCCTGGCCGAGCATCGCGTGATAGCGCTGGTAGACGTCCTTATAGGTACGCGACCACCCGTGATGGATGCCCATGGCCTCGACGTTCGCCGTGATCGGCCCGTCATAGAAGGAGTAGCGCTCCTTGCCGGCGTTCTTCTTCCGCAGGACGTCGAAGGTTCGCTCGCGCTCCCAGAGCTCGAGCACCCCGTGCTCCAGCTCGGGCAGGTCGACACTCGACCCGACAGAGGTAAATCTCGGCTTGTCGCTGACCACGATCCCTCCAGACAGAGAACGACCGTCCCTTCTAATGGGACGGTCGGTCGGACCGCGGTACCACCCAACTTCGGCGCACCACGTGAGCGCGCCGCGCTCGATCCCGCCGATAACGGTGCGGGTCCGTCCGCGTCTAGTTGCCCCGCCACCGGCGAGGCGTTCTTGCGGAGGCTCGGGGTCGATCGCCCCTCAGCGCCTCTTCGGACATTCTACGAGGAGCCGGGGAGCGCGATCGCCCCTACCGAGGCTGCGCGCGGGAGATCATCCACGCGTCGCGGAGAGCTAGGTC
>DATCOR010000293.1:0-11910 GCA_036564585.1 Candidatus Limnocylindria bacterium
GAGGGACACAGTGTCGGCTTCCTGCCGCAGGAGCCGCAGCTGAACCCCGCGAAGGATGTGCGGGGCAACGTCGAGGAGGGCGTGGCGGCCGAGAAAGCCGTGCTCCAGCGGTTCAACGACCTCTCGGCGAAGTTCGCCGAGGAGCTTGGTCCCGCGGAGATGGAGAAGCTGAGCGACGACTTCCAGAAGACCCAGGACCTGATCGAAGCGAAGGGCCTGTGGGATCTGGACTCGACGATCGACTTCGCCATGGACTCGCTGCGGCTCCCGCCGGGCGACCAGGACGTCTCCACGCTCTCGGGGGGCGAGCGGCGCCGGGTGGCGCTCTGCCGGCTGCTGCTCCAGAAGCCCGACCTCCTGCTCCTCGACGAGCCGACCAACCACCTCGATGCCGAGTCCGTCGCCTGGCTCGAGCGATTCCTGAAGGACTACCCGGGCACGGTCGTCGCGGTCACGCACGACCGGTACTTCCTCGACAACGTCGCCGGCTGGATCCTCGAGCTCGACCGGGGCCAGGGGATCCCCTGGGAGGGCAACTACAGCTCCTGGCTTGGGCAGAAGCGCAAACGCCTGGCCGACGAGGAGAAGCAGGAGAGCGCCCGGCAGCGGACCCTGGCGCGCGAGGCCGAGTGGGTCGCGCTCTCCCCGCGGGCGCGCCACGCGAAGAGCAAAGCCCGCATCGCGTCGTACGAGAAGCTGCTCGCTGAGAACCCCGACGAGCGCGAGCGCGACCTCGAGATCAGCATCCCGCCCGGCCCTCGGCTCGGCGACATCGTCGTGAAGGCCGACGGGCTGCGCAAGGCGTACGGCGACAAGCTCCTGTTCGACGACCTCACGTTCGACCTTCCGCGCGGCGGCATCGTGGGCGTGATCGGGCCGAACGGGGCGGGGAAGACCACGCTGTTCCGGCTCATCACCGGCGAGGAGACCCCCGACGGGGGCGCGCTGCGGATCGGCGAGCAGGTCCAGGCCGCGTACGTCTCGCAGTCGCGAGACGCCCTCGATCCCGCGAAGACCGTGTGGACCGAGATCGCCGGTGGGCAGGACACGATCATGGTGGGCGGCCGGCCGCGCAACGCCCGGAGCTACGTCGCCTCGTTCAACTTCCGGGGGACCGACCAGCAGAAGCGGATCGGTGATCTGTCGGGCGGCGAGCGGAACCGTGTCCACCTGGCGAAACTCCTCCAGCGCGGCGGGAACCTTCTCCTCCTGGACGAGCCCACGAACGACCTCGATGTCGACACGTTGCGCGCCTTGGAAGAGGCGCTCCTCGATTTCGCCGGATGCGCGGTCGTCATCAGCCATGACCGGTGGTTCCTCGACCGCATCGCCACGCACATGCTCGCGTTCGAGGGCGACTCGAAGGTCCGCTGGTTCGACGGCAATTACGCCGAGTACGAGGCGTACCGGCACAAGGAGCTCGGGGCCGAGGCGGACCGCCCGCACCGCATCCGTTACCGGCCGCTCATGCGCGCCTAGCACCCGCCGGTCCGTCGGGCGGTATCTTCTTCCGATGGCCGAGATCGCGCGGAGCGCCGCGTACCGTCGGGGCGTCGTCGGTCGCACGTTCGGGCACCTCCTCGACAGCGAAAAGGTCTTCGGCTACACGCTCGTCGCGCCCGCGGTCATCTACATCGTCCTGCTGGTCGGATATCCGTTCGCGATCGCCCTCTGGTTCACGGTGAGCGACGCGACCGTCAGCCAGCCCATCGGCCCGTTCACCGGACTCGACAATCTGCGGTTCGTGCTGGACGACGACATCTTCAAGCGCGCGCTCCTCAATACCTTCATCTTCACGATCTCGTCACAGATCCTCCAGATGGTGCTCGGTACGATCCTCGCGTTCCTCCTGCTCAGGAAATTCCGGGGCCGGCGGATCATCCGCGGGCTCATCATGGTGCCGTTCACGATCCCGATCGCGATCGGCGTGATGGCCTGGACCTGGATGTTCAACCCGACCTACAGCGTCATCAACTGGCTCGGCGTCCACTGGGGGCTGTTCACCGAGGGCCCCAATTGGCTAGGCGAGGAGATCCCGGCCATGATCTCGATCATCGTCGTGAACGTCTGGCGGAACCTGCCGTTCAACGCGGTCATCCTCACCGCCGGGATCAGCTCGGTGCCGCAGGAGATCGTCGAAGCGGCGAACCTCGACGGCGCGGGCTTCGTCACGCGCTGGCGGAAGATCATGGTCCCGATCATCGCGCCCATCCTGTTCATCGCCCTGCTCTTCTCGCTCGTCTTCACGTTCACGGACATGACGGTCGTGTGGCTCATGACGCGGGGGAACCCGGTGAACACCACGCACGTGATCGCGTCGTACGCGTTCGTGACGGGCGTCATCTCGGGCGGCCTCGGCCGGGGCGCGACGATCTCGCTGTTCCTTTTCCCGGCGATGCTCGTCGGCGCGCTCGCGATGCTTCGCAGCCTGAAGGCGAGGACCCTCGACTAGATGGCCAGCGCCGCCGTCTCGGCCCGGCCCACCCACTCGGCGGCGTTCCGCCGCCGCCGGCTGCGCAACGAGATCCTGTTCTGGTTCGTCCTCTCGCTGTTCCTGATCTTCGCCATCTTCCCGGTCTACTGGATGTTCATCACGACGTTCAAGCAGGTCAACGATCTCTACAACCTCTCGAACAACCCGCTCTTCTTCAACATGGCGCCGACCCTGGACCAGGTGAAGTACCTGTTCGAGCGCACCGAATTCGTCGTCTGGGTCGAGAACACCGCGGAGGTGGGCCTGGCGGTCGTGACGATCACGGTGCTCGTCTGCGTGCCTGCGGCCTACGTGCTGGCGCGGACGCGCTTCCCCGGGTCGGGCGCCCTCGGCATCGGCATCTTCCTCACGTATCTGGTGCCGCCGACGCTCCTGTTCCTGCCGCTCTCGCAGCTCGTTGCCGGCCTCGGGCTCAACGACACGAAGTGGTCGCTCGCGCTCGTCTACCCGACGTTCACGATCCCGTTCTGCACCTGGCTGCTCATGGGGTTCTTCAAGAACGTGCCGCGTGAGATCACCGAGGCGGCGCGGGTCGACGGCTGCAGCCGGCTCGGCGCCATGTTCCGGATCGTCCTGCCGGTGAGCACCCCGGGCATCCTCACGATCGTCATCTTCGCGTTCACCCTGGTCATGCAGGAGTACGTCTACGCGCTCACGTTCGTTTCGTCGTCGGATCAGAAGATGGTCACCCTCGGCGTGGTGACGAACCTGATCCGGGGCGACGTGTTCTTTTGGGGCTCGCTGATGGCCGGCGCGCTCATCGTCTCGCTGCCGGTCGCGGTCGCCTACAACTTCTTCATGGACACGTTCGTCCGCGGGATCACCGGCGGCGCGCTGAAATAGGGAAAGGGCCGGGGCGTCCGCCCCGGCCCTTCCGCGCGAGATCCAGGGTCGGCTACGCCGGGAACTTCGCCAGGGAGTCCTTGAGCCGCTTGACCGCCTCGGCTATCGAGTCGTCCGCGGACTTCTTCCCCGAGCAGTAGTTGGAGAACATGTCCGTGACGATGTGGGTGTTCAGGGAGTCGTACGCCGCCTGCGACGACGGTCCGGGATAGCCGACCGGCTGCACGTAGTTCGCGATGTCCTGAAGGTGCGCGAGTTTCGGGTCCGCAGCGAGGACCGGCATCGGCTTCGTCTGGTGGGCCTTGAGGAACGGGTTGTTGTAGGCCTTGCTCGCGGTGAACTGGCCCTCCCAGTCGTCGCTGTAGTCGATGAGGAACTGCCGGGCCGCGTCGATGTTCTTCGAGAAGTTCCAGATCCCGTACACCGTGAACTGGATCGACGAGATCTGGTCCTTTGGGCCCTTGAGCGGGTTGTCGATCTTGAGGTTCGCGAAGATGTCCTTGTTCTGGGTCTCGACGGTGCGGTACGCGCTGATCGGGTTGTAGACCCAGGCCGCCTTTCCGGACTGGAGATACGTGTTGTTGTCGACGTCGGCCCACGAGAGGACGGCGTTCTCCATGTTCCCGTAGAGGGCCTTGGCGAGGTTGAGGACGGTCCGCGTCTCCGGGCTGTCGATCGCGACCGACGCGCCATCCTTGCTGAACTCATACGCGCCGTATGACCACATGAGCGATCGCCAGGTGTGCTCGGCGTCGGAGGTCTGCGACACGGCCGTGCCGATCGGATGGTTGGCGGCCTTGAGCTTCGCCGCGTTGTCGAACAGGTCGCTCCAGTTGACGAGGTGATCGCTGGTGAAGCCGGCGGTCTTCCAGTAGTCGGTCCGCCAGGTCGAGAGGAACGGCACGAGGAAATCCGGGAAGCCGTACCACTTGCCCTTGACCTTGCCGATCGCCTCACCCGCCGGGATCCAGCCGCCATATTTGGTGGCCGCCCGGTCACAGATGTCGCTGATGTCGACGAGGCTCGGCTGGAAAAGGGCCGGCAGCCCGTTCGCGAAGTGGGCCACCAGATCGTGGCCCGACTTCGCCGCCGCCTCGGACGCGAAGCGGGCCGGCAGGTCCGCCTGCGGGATGCGGTCGATCGTGACCTTGACGCCGTTCTTCGTGCCCCAGGTCGCGGCCCACTTGTCGAGGTAGGTGTCGAAGTCGGGAACGAAGTGGCTCCACTGCAGGATCTTCAGATCGCCCGAGAGCTGCTTCGGAGCCGTCGTGCCTCCGGCTGCGGTCGTCGTTGTCGCCGCCGGCGGGGTCGTGCTCGTGCTCGCGGGCGTGCCCACGCAGGCCGCCGCGATCGGAACGGCCGCCGCTGCGGCCGCGCCCTTGAGGAGTGTTCGCCGGTCGATCTTCCGCTGGGTCAGGTCGTCCACCCTGTATTCCTCCCGCGCGGTGAATTCCGCGCGATTATGCGCTCGTTCGGACAGGCGCAACCCGCATTTCGCCCTTCGCGAAGGACCGGCTAGGAGCGGCGCGGCTCGGGCTTCTCCGGGTCGAGGCCGAGGTCGGTGATCGCCTTGGCGACGTCGGCCGGCGCGTACTGCTCGTACAGCGTGAGGCCGTGCAGCGAGGCCACCGCGATGCTCTCCGGGTCGACCTCGAAGAACCGGCGGAGCGCCTCCCGCGTGTCGGAACGGCCGAAGCCGTCGGTGCCGAGCGGGATGAACGGCTGCGGGCTCCAGCGCCCGACCTGGTCGGGCAGCGACTTCAGGAAGTCTGAGGCAGCGATGACCGGGCCGGCGCCGCCGAGGACCTGGGTGATGTACGGCACCCGCGGCTCCGCCTCCGGGTGCAGCCGGTTCCAGCGCTCCGCCTCGAGCGCCTCGTTCCGGAGCAGCTGATACGAGGTGACGCTCCACACGTCCGCCGAGACGTCGTACTTGTCCGCAAGCAGCTCCTGCGCGCGAAGGACCTGCTGCATGATGGAGCCGGAGCCGAGGAGCGCCACGCGCCGGCGGCTCCCGCCGTGACCGGCCTTGTACTTGTAGATCCCGCGCAGGATCCCGTCGCGCGCTCCATCGGGCATCGGCGGCATCGGGTAGTTCTCGTTGTAGAGGGTGAGGTAGTAGAAGATGTCCTCGCCGTCGACGAGCATCCGCTTCAGGCCGTCCTCGATGATGACGGCCGTCTCGTACGCGAACGCGGGGTCGTACGCGCGGATGTTCGGGATGACCGTGGCGAGGATGTGACTATGCCCGTCCTCGTGCTGCAGACCCTCGCCGTTCAGCGTCGTGCGGCCCGCCGTCGCGCCGAGCAGGAAGCCGCGGCCACGCGTGTCGCCGAACGCCCACATCTGATCCCCGGTGCGCTGGAGGCCGAACATCGAGTAGAAGACGTAGAACGGGATCATGTGCACGCCGTGCGTTGCGTACGCGGTCCCGGCGGCGGTGAATGACGCCATCGAGCCGGCCTCGGTGATGCCCTCCTCGAGGACCTGGCCGTCCTGAGCCTCTCGATAGGGCAGCAGCGTCTCCGCGTCGACGGGCTCGTACCGCTGGCCGAGGGGCGAGTAGATGCCGACCTCCTTGAACAGCGGGTCCATCCCGAACGTGCGCGCCTCGTCGGGGATGATGGGCACGATCCGCTTGCCGACTGTCTTGTCGCGCAGCAGGTTCCGCAGCAGCCGCGTGAACGCCATCGTCGTCGACGCGGCCGCGGCGCCGCTGCCCTTGGAGAACTCGGCGAACACGCTCGCGTCCGGCGTCGCCAGCGGCTTCGCTCGCACGACCCGCTTCGGGACCGGCCCGCCGAGCGCGCGGCGCCGCTCGAGCATGTACTGGATCGGCTCGCTGTCCATCCCCGGGTGGTAGAAGGGCGCGGTCTCGAGTTGGTCGTCCGGGATCGGGAGCTCGAGGCGGTCGCGGAAGATCTTCAGCTCCTCGATCGACAGCTTCTTCGCCTGGTGGGTGATGTTGCGCGCCTCGACGTTGGGTCCGAGCGTCCAGCCCTTCACGGTCTGCGCGAGCACGACCGTCGGCGTGTCGCGATGCGCGACCGCGGCGGTGTACGCGGCGAAGAGCTTGCGGTAGTCGTGTCCGCCGCGTCGAAGCATCCGGAGCTGGTCGTCGGAGAGATGCTCAACGAGCTTCCGCAGGCGCGGGTCCGGTCCGAAGAAATGCTCGCGCACGTACGCCCCGTCGGCGACGGTCATGTGCTGCGAGTCGCCGTCGAGCCATTCGTTCATCTTGTTCACGAGGACGCCATCGACGTCGCGCGCGAGCAGCTCGTCCCATTCCCGGCCCCAGAGGACCTTGATGACGTTCCAGCCCGATCCCCGGAACACCGCCTCGAGCTCTTGCACGATCTTCCCGTTGCCGCGGACCGGCCCGTCGAGCCGCTGCAGGTTGCAGTTCACGACGAACGTGAGGTTGTCCAGGCCCTCCCGGGCCGCGACGTGCAGGGCGCCGAGCGCCTCGGGCTCGTCGCACTCCCCGTCACCGAGGAACGCCCAGACCCGCGACTTGCTCGTGTCGGCGAGGTCGCGGTTGTGGAGATAGCGGTTGAACCGCGCCTGGTAGATCGCCGCGAGCGGGCCAAGGCCCATCGACACCGTTGGAAACTCCCAGAAGTCCGGCATGAGCCGCGGGTGCGGATACGAGGAGAGGCCCTGTCCCGGGACGACCTCGCGCCGGAAGTGCGCGAGCTGGTCCTCGGTGAGCCGGCCCTCGAGGTACGCGCGCGCGTAGATGCCGGGCGAGGCATGGCCCTGGAAGAAGATCTGGTCGCCGGCCCCGCCGTCGTCCTTGCCGCGGAAGAAGTGGTTGAACCCGACCTCGTAGAGGCTCGCGGCCGAGGCGTACGTCGCGAGGTGTCCGCCGATGCCGGCGAAATCGTGATTCGCGCGAAGCACCATCGCTGCGGCGTTCCAGCGGATCAGCCGGCGGATCCGGAGCTCCATCGCCTCGTCGCCGGGGAAGAACGGCTCCTGTTCCGGCGAGATCGTGTTGATGTAGCGCGTCTGGGTGAGCGGCGGGATGCCGATCTCGAGCTGGCGAGCCCGCTTCAGGAGCTTGTACAGGACGAACCGGGCGCGTCGAGGACCCGCCGCGTCGACCAAGGCGTCGAGCGAGTCCATCCACTCCTGCGTTTCCGCAGGGTCGATGTCGGGAAGCTGCTGTTTGAACTCGTCGAAGACGTCGTGGATCGGTTTGTCCTGCAACGTGCCCCCTCGAAGCAATGGTAAGCCGCACGTCGTGCGAGACTCGACGGGTGGAGAACGATCCCCGGCGCCGCCGGTCGCGCGGCGGCCGGCGCCGCGGTGCGGGCGGAGAGCGCGCGAAGCCGACACGCGCGCCCGCGGAGCCGAAACCGACCGGACCCGCGCGCGGGCTCGCTCGGCGGGATCGACCGCAACGTCGACGGGCCCCGGCGGTACCCCGTTCTCCCGACGAGCTCCGCTCGGGCACGCCCTGCGTCATCGTCATGGACTGTCGCGAGGGGGAGCCCGATCGGACCGGCGCGGCCGCGGTCTTCGAGGGGTTCTTCGACCTCGAGACCGGCGACCCGCGCCGCGCCGGGTACGGCGTGCCGCGACTGCGCATCGTGCGACCGGCTCCGTCTCCGTCTGACCCAAGCGATACCGAGACTGAAACCGTGCGGCCGGCCCCGGCTTTGCCGGCGCCGGCCGAGCCCCATTCAAAGGAGCTGCAGGGGCCAGAGCGTGTCTGGGGATTCGAGTGCTGGTGGCGGCCGGACCCCGCGAACGCTGGCCTCACCGACGCGGACCGCATCGAGGTCGAGCAGAGCAAGAAGCTGCTTCGCGGCCTGATCCGGGACTCGCGGCGCTCCACGCGCCCAGCGCTCGCTCGCTAGGCCGCACTCTCCGTCGAAGGTACTAGGCCGCTTGCGGTACGACGTGCTCATGCGCTGTGACTAGGACCGGCCGGGCGATGTGACGACACTCGCGGTACGCCCGCAGGGGCGGAGTGACGGGGGCGCGGAGGGGCGGCCATGGCTCGACCGAAGAGCATGACGACCAGCAAGGGCGGGATCCGGTTCTGGCACAAGGTGCTCGCGGCGCTGCTTGTCGTCGGCGTCGTCCCGATCGCCCTCGTGAGCATCGTGTCGATCCAGAAGACGCGCACCGACCTGACCGACCTCGGCGTCACGAACATCCAGCAGCGATCGACGTCGACGGCCGCCGCGCTCGATACGTATCTCCAGAACCGTCTCGACGATATCGTTCTCGTGAGCCGGATCCCCGACGTCGTGCGATACGCGAGCGCGCTCGATCCCGAGACGAAGAACGCCGCGCTCGAGGCCCTCGCCGCTGCCGCCGCGCGGTCGCCCGAGTATGAATCCGTTGCGGTCGTGGATCTGAGCGGTCGGATCGTCGCATCCTCGGCCGCGGGTGACGAGGGCACCGATGTGAAGTTCCGTCAGTACTTCGTCACGCCGACCACGACCGGGCGGCCCTACATCAGCGATCCGAGCTACTCCGTCATCACGAACAAGCCCGCGCTGTTCTTCTCAGCGCCGGTCAAAGCGGCCGACGGCTCCGTCCTGGCCGTCGTGCGCTCGCGGCTCAACCTCACGGCGATCTGGAGCGTCGTCGAAGCCGATGCGAACTCCGTCGGCTCCGGCGCGCACAGCTTCCTGCTCGACGACTATGGCATCCGGCTCGCCGTGTCGGAGACGAAGGACAACCGCGCGAACGCCGAGAGCCTGATCTACAAGCCGATCGCGCCGATCGCGCCGGATGTCGCGACCAAGCTCGCCGCCGACAAGCGGTTCGGGACGATCACGCCCGACAAGCTCGTTATCGACCCGCTGCCGACGCTGAAGTCCGCTCTCGATCCGCTGAAAAGCGGGTTCACGCCGTTCGGGTACGGGACGGGTGCGGCCGAGCAGCGTGGCGTCGCCACGCGTTTGGTGGCGAAGCCGTGGGCGTATGTGCTGGCGGTCCCGCTCGCGACGTACACCAAGGCCGCCGACGATGCGACGTTCAATGCCGCGAGCGTGGTTGCGATCGGACTCCTGCTCTCGTTCATCGTCGGGATCATGCTCACGCGGTCGCTCGTACGGCCACTGCGTCAGCTCGTGGGTGTGGCGACGAGCGTGTCGACGGGCGACACCGACCTGCGCTCGGCCCGCTTCGACACGCGTGAGGGCGACGACATCACCCGCGAGGTCGCATCGGCGTTCGACCGACTCTTGAACGCGCTCCGCTTCTACGCGTTCGCCGACGAGCCGGGCGAGGATTGAACCCGCTCGGCGAGCAGGTCCTCCTGGTCGCGAAGGAGTACCTCGGACCGGCGTCGCAGCAGTTCCTCTCGAAGGAGCTCCGCGGCCTCGAGTGCACCGCGGACACGATCACCTCGTGGCACCTGACGGCCCTGTCGGAGCGCGCCCGCATCGCCGCGTCGAAGATCATGGACGCCGAACGGGCCGACGAATTCGGGAAGCGTGTCGCGAGCCTGGCGGTCGCGAGCCCCAGGTCCGGGCCGAAGACGACGGCGAACACGAAGGACGGCGGCGGATCACGCGTCGGCATGGACTCCGCCGCGAAGCTCTACGCGAGCGGAAAGCTCCGGCAGGCCGAAGCGGCGTACCGCCAGCTCGCCCTGAAGCACGGCGACGCAGAGTCGTACCGCGGGCTCGCGCACTCGCAGGTCGCGCTCGAGGATCTGGGCGCAGCAGTGCTCGCGCTCCGCGACGGTGCCGCAAGCCTCGCCCGCAAGGGCGACCGCGCCGGGGCCATCGCGCTGCTTACCGAGGCGGTCACGATCGCACCGGGCGATCTCGCGGCGCACCGCCGTCTCGCGGCCGCGCAGGCGAACGCGGGGCAGGCGGTCGCTGCCTGTGCCGAGTACGAGCGGTACGTCGACTACGCGCTCGCGGAAGGCGACAGCCGCCGCGCCTGGCTCGAGCTCACGTACGCCCGCGAGACGCTCGGCGACCTCCCTGGTCTCGTCCGACTCGTCGATCGCCTCGTCCCCGCCGCGGCGGCCACCCTCCCGATCCAACCGGCGCAGCCGGTCCAAGTCCGACCCATCCCTCCCACCCCTCGGGCTGTCCCTCAACAGGTCAGCCCACCCCCTCCAGCGCCGCCGGCCGTCCGGCGGCTCGTACCGGCCGAGCCGCCCGCGCCGCAGCGGATCGTCGTCGACGATCAGCCGCGGACGCGGCCGGTCGGTGCGCGCAGCGCGATGCACCTGCAGGGTGCGCGCACGATCACGTCGGCCGACGCGTTCGACGAAGGCCCGGTCGACCTCGCCGCGCGGATCGCGCCACGCACGAAGGAAGCTGTGCGCAAGTTCTCCCAGGCCGCGTGGAAGGCCCGGCCACCGATCGACCTCGAGGCGACGCTCGCGGCCCTGCCCCCGGGATCGACCCCGGAGCAGCACGCGGCGGCCACCGCGATGCGGGCGACGGTCCTTATCGCCGCGCGCGATCCGCGCGCGAGCGAGACGGCGATCGACGGCGCGCGCCAACTCCTCTCGCTGCACAAGCTCCAGGCCGCGTCCGACCTGCTCCTCGACTACATCGGCGCCGGCTACAGCGACCGTGAGGCCCAGCGGCTGCTCATCGAGGTGGACTGCGGGCTCGGGCGCCGCGACGTCGCGCGCGACAAGTGCCGGCTGCTCGGCGAGGCCTACCGCCTCGACGGCCGGATCGACACCGCGAATGACGTGGAGCGGCTCGCCGGCATCATCTAGGAGAACGTCCCTCGGCGCGGATAGCCCACCACGTGCGGGCCGATCCCGCGATCCGAGAACGGCTTCAGCACGAAAGCGAGCACGAGGCCCGCGATGAATCCGCCGATGTGCGCCATGTACGCGACGCCGCCGGTCTGGGCGCTCACCGAGGTCGACGCGAAGCCGTTGAAGAACTGGATGAGCGCCCACAGGCCGATCATCGCGACCGCCGGGACGGTCGTGATGAAATAGCCGAGCAGGACGCGCACCCGGTTGGTGGGGAAGAGCACGAGGTAGCCCGCGAGTACGCCCGCGATCGCGCCCGACGCGCCGAGGCTCGGCAGGATCGAGTCGGGACCCGAGTAGACCTGCGCGAGCGACGCGACGAGCCCGCACACGAGGTAGAACGCGAGATAGCGGAGGTGGCCGAACGCCTTCTCCACGTTGTCGCCGAAGATGAACAGGAACAGCATGTTGCCGCCGATGTGGGTCCACCCGCCGTGCATGAACATCGACGTGAACAGCGTGATCCAGATGGGCGTCGGGCCGCGGGCTTCGTCGATGACCGCCGAGGTGCCGTCGGGCAGCGCGATCTGGAACTGGCCGATGAGATCGCGCCCAGTCGTGATCTCGACCGGGACGCAGCTGTACCCGTTGGTGAAGTCGGGGCTCACGAGCTGATAGAGGAAGACCGCGACGTTGATCGCGATGATGACGAGGTTGACGATCGGGAATACCGGGACGGGGTTGTCGTCGTCACCGATCGGCAGCATCGTGCTGGAGGATAGGCGGCCCCGCTTGGTGCTTCCTGCCGTGCAATGCCGCCTGCTGGGTGGCGCCTTACAGCTATTGCGCTTCGTACTCCTGCACGATGTGCGCTGGT
>DATCOR010000295.1:0-1816 GCA_036564585.1 Candidatus Limnocylindria bacterium
CTCCGGCGGCGGTCTTGATCGCGAGCGTCTTCGCGAGCCCCGGGACGCCTTCGACGAGGAGGTGCCCGCGCGCGAGCAGGCCCACGATGATCCGCTCGAGCATGTGATCCTGCCCGACGATGACCCGCTTCACCTCATAGAGGAGGCGACCCACCTCGGTCTGCCGCTCGGTGCTCAGGCGCTGGTCCATCAGTCCCTCCCCTAGTTCCCGTTAGTCCGGCGGCACGCCGACGGCGCCGCCGGCGGCCTGGATGGTCACCGCGAAGCCGATGCCCGCGAACGATGCCTGGCCGTTCGGATTCGCCAGGCCGCTCACGATCCCCACGACGTCGCCATTGCGGTTGAATAGCGGTCCCCCCGAGTTGCCCGGGTTCACCGACGCGTCGAACTGGATCAGCTCGGTCATCGGCTTGTCCGCGCCCGGGGGCTGCACGCTCCGATGCAGTCCGGAGATCACGCCGGTCGAGAGGCTGCGCGAGAGGCCGAACGGGTTGCCGATGACGATCGCGTCGTCGCCCACGTTCAGCGCGTTCGCGTTGCCCATGGTCGCCACCGCCATCTGGTCCGGGTGGCCGAGGGCGCGGATCGCGGCGATGTCGTTGTCCTCCTGCCGCGCGAAGATCTTCGCCTCGTACGTCGAACCGTCGGCGAAGGTCACGCTGATCTTCGTCGCATCGGTGACGACATGGAGCGCGGTCAGGATGTCGGCGTCCGCGTCGATGATCACCCCGCTGCCGAGGCTCGTCTTGCCATCGGGCAGCTCGGCGATGACCGTCACGACGGTCTGCGCGAGCGCCGCGTACAGCTCAGGCACGGTCGGCGTGGGCGTCGGCGGCGTCGTGTCCACGACCCCGAGCTCGTATCCCTTCGGGAGCGCGGAGACGGACAGCACGATCGCCGCGGCAACGAGGACGGTGGTGATCGCGAGCTCGATACGCTCGCGCAGCGAGCGCGCGCGCAGCCACGCCGCGACGCGCTTGCGTCGGGTGAGGTGGACGGGTTCGGCCGGCGGCTCCGGCGGCGGCACGACGCCGTAGCGGGGGAAATTGCCGTATGGGCGATCGGCCTGTGAGCCTGTCATCCGAGGAAATCGAGTCTAGGCCTGACGCTCTAAGGATTGGGTAAGAATCACCACATGCCTGCGACCGCGATGTCCCGGATCCGGCCGCTGCACACCGGTCACTACACGATGCCGGCGTCCGATACGCGTTTCCCCAACGATCGGATCATCGTGCGCGCGTTCCTCATCGAGCATCCGCAGGGCATCTTCCTGATGGATACGGGGTTCTCGCCGGATGACCGCGCGGCGCTCGAGGCGTTCGCTCCCGTACACATCCGGCCGATCCGCTCGGTCCTCGCCGAGGCCGGGGTCCGCGCTGAGGATGTGCGACAGATCGCGAATTGCCACTTCCACAGCGACCATTCCGGCGGGAATCACGAGTTCCCGGGCGTGCCGATCTTCGTCCAGCGGGCGGAGCTCGCGCACCTTCGCGCGACGCCGGACTACAGCCACGCGCCCTCGGTCGCCGACTTCCCGGGCGCGACGCTCGAGGAGATCGACGGCGATGCCGAGCCGCTGCCTGGCATCCGGATCATCCCGACCCCCGGTCACTCGCCCGGCCACCAATCGCTCGTGGTCGAGACGAAAGACGGCCGGGTCATTCTCGGCGGCCAGGCGGTCAACTTCACCTCGGACTACGCGCGGCAGCGGTATTCGCTCGAGCTCGCGCTCCGTGGCGAGCCGCATGGTCCGTATCCGGAATGGGTGGCGCGCTTCCAGGAGCTCGACCCCTGGCGGGTGTACTTCGCGCACGAC
>DATCOR010000304.1:0-11776 GCA_036564585.1 Candidatus Limnocylindria bacterium
GCTCCGGTCCGCGACAACGGTCCGCAGCTGCTGCCAGGCTTCGCGCGCCTCTTCGACCGACCCCTCGTCCTCGATCGTCCCGATGCGGTGGTCCGCGATCTTGATGATCTCGTCTGCGCGGCCGCTGAACCACACGTACCCGTCCTTGTCGATGGACGTCGCGTCGCCGGTGAAGTACACGTTCTGCCCGGGGACCTTGTCCCAGTAGTCGGCGGCGTAGCGCTCCGGCTCGGCCCAGAGCCGCGCGGTCAGCCCGGGGAACGGCCGCGTGATCACGAAGATGCCCTTCTCGTCCGGCGCGCAGGCGCCGCCCTCGGGCGTGAGCACCTTCGCCTCGATGCCGGCCAGGGGCACGCCACCGGATCCCGGTTTGATCGGCAGCAGCGCGATGCCGTACGGGTTCCCGACGATCGGGCCGCCGGTCTCGGTCTGCCAGTAGTGGTCGATCACCGGGATCCGATCCCCGAGCGCCTCCTTTTGGAACCACTCCCACGCCGGCGCGTTGAGGACCTCGCCGGCGCAGAACGCGCGCTCGAGCGAGCCGAGATCGTGCTTCCTGGCCGGACCGTTGCCGTAGCGCATGAGCAGGCGCACGGCCGTCGGCGAGGTGAACACGCCGGTGACCTTGTGCTGCTCGACGATCCGGTAGAACGTCTCCGCGCCCGGATGGTCGAGCGCGCCCTCGTACGCGATGGTCGCGCAACCCACGAGCAGCGGCCCGAACACGATGTAGCTGTGCCCGACGACCCAGCCGATGTCGGAGGTCGACCACCACACGTCGGTCGGCCTGAGGCCGAACATCCACTTGGCCATCGAGTAGACGTACACCTGATAGCCGCCGTGGGTGTGCACGGCGAGCTTCGGCTTCGCCGTCGTGCCGCTCGTGGCGAGGATGTACGCGGGCTCGTTCGCCTCGAGCTCGACGGCGCTGTCGTCTTGCCCGCGGCCGCCATCGAGGAACCGGACCCACTCCACGTCGCGGCCCTCGGTCCACGGGATGTCCGCGGTCGTGCGCCGGAGGATCACGACCCGCTCGACCGTCGGCGCCGCCGCGACGGCGTCGTCGACGATGCCCTTGAGCGGCACGTCCTTGCCTTTGCGGTACGTCACGTCGGTCGCGAAGAGCGCCCTCGCGCCGGCCAGCCGCACCCGCTCCCCGAGCGCGCCCGAGCCGAAGCCCGCGAAGATCACGATGATCACGGCGCCGATGCGGATCGCCCCGAGCATGAGCGCGATCGCCTCGGCCGACGTCGGCATGTAGATGGCGATCCGGTCGCCCTTCGCGATCCCGAGGCCGCGCAGCGCCGCGGAGATCCGCTTCGCCTCGGTGTGCAGCTCGGCGTAGGTGAACGTGCGCGTCTCGCCGCGCTCGTTCTCGGTGATCAGCGCCGTCGCGCCGCCGCGCCCGGACGCCACGTGGTGGTCGAGGCAGTTGTACGCGAGGTTCGAGCGGCCGCCGCGGTACCAGCGGAACGTCGGTGGCTGCCAGTCGAGGACCCGGTCCCACTTCTTCGACCAGCGCAGCTCCTCGGCGGCCCGACCCCAGAAGCCGTCGGGGTCGTCGGTCGCCTCCTTGCGCCACGCGGCCACCTTCGCGAGCGCGTCCATCTAGCCGAGCTCCCGGAGCTTGAACCGCTGGATCTTGCCCGCTGCGTTCTTCGGCAGCTCGGGCGTGAACACGATCCAGCGCGGGTATTTGTACGGGGTGATGCGGTCCTTCACGAAGGCCTTGAGCTCGTCGGCCAGCGCGTCGTCCCCGCTCTTGCCGTTCTTCAAGGTCACGTACGCCTTCGGCTTGGTGAGGTCGTCCTTGTCCTTCGCACCGACGACCGCTGCCTCGAGCACGGCCGCATGCCCCATCAGCGCCGCCTCGACCTCGGCCGGCGAGACCCACTGGCCGGAGACCTTCAGCATGTCGTCGCTCCGGCCCTCGTAGGTGAAGTAGCCCTCGGCGTCCATGTGGTACTTGTCCCCGGTCACGGTCCACTCGCCGCGGAACGTCGCCTTCGTCTTCTCGTGCTGGTTCCAGTAGTACGCGCAGCACGAGTCGCCGGAGACCCAGAGGTGCCCCGACTGCCCTGCGGGCACGTCCTTCCCGTCGTCGTCGACGATCTTCGCCTTGTACCCCGGCACGACCGTCCCGCTCGTGCCGCCGCGCGCCCTGCCGGGGACGTTGGAGATGAAGACATGCATCATCTCCGTCGACCCGATGCCGTCCACGATCTCGATCCCGAACCGTTTCTTCCATGCATCGAACAGCGGCTTCGGGAGCGCTTCGCCCGCGGAGAAGGCGAACCGGAGCGACGACAGGTCGTAGCGGAACCCGTCCTCCGGATACGCGAGCAGCGCCGCGTAGAACGTTGGCGCGCTGAACAGGACGGTCGGCCGTTCGCTCGTGACGAGCCCATAGACGACGTCCGGCGTCGCGCGCTCCGGCTTGTATACGACCGAAGCGCCTGCGTAGAACGGAGTGAACACGCCGTTCCCGAGGCCGTAGGCGTGGAAGAGCGGCGAGACCGTGAAATACCGATCCTCCTCCGCCGTGCGGAGGATGTTCGCGCCGAAGGTCTCGCACGAGTAGCGCATGTCGTGCTGCAGGTGGACGGCACCCTTCGGGAATCCGGTGGTGCCTGAGCTGTACAGCCAGAAGCACGCGTCGTCGAGCGTCGTGTCGGCCGGATCGAGCTCGTCGTCGGCCGCGTTCAAGGCGTCGTCGAAGGACAGCACGCCATCCGGTGCCGCGGAGCCTGCGACGAGGACGTGCTTGAGCCGGGGCAGATCCTTCGCGGCCTCGAGCACCTTCGGAAGCAGTGGCGCCGACGCGACGATCGCGACCGCACGGGTGTCCTCCAGGATGTAGCGCAGGTCGTGCGGCGTCAGCAGCGTGTTCGTGGGCACCGGGATCGCGCCGATCTTGATGGCGCCGAAGAACGCGTACGGGAACGCGGGCGAGTCGAGCACCTGCATGACGACGCGCTGCTCCATCTGGACGCCCAGCGCCTTGAGCGCGTTGCCGGCGCGATCCACGTTCGCGCCGAGCTCGCCGTAGGTGACCGAACGCCCCTGGCACCGGATCGCGATGCGGTCCGCGCGCGCTGTGCGGTTCGCGTCGATGAACGTCTCCGCCGCGTTGTATCGCCGGCCGCGGTCCACGCCCACGATCATCGCAGTGTCACCAACCGTCCTCCCGGTCCGGGCGCATCGCGGTGAGTTTCCGCGCGACCTGGTCTTCGCCGACGGTAAGCGTCCGGCCATCCCACAGTGCGGGTGTGGGCGCCGTCCCGAGGCGGGGGTCGTCCTTCGCGTCGGTCTCGGCGTTCTGGAAGTCGATGCGCGGCTTGAGGCCGAGCTCGACGATCCGCAGCCGGATCCGCGCGCTCGCGGGCTCGGCGATCCGGTGGAAGAGCGTGTAGCCGACCTCGCTCACCTGCGCGCACCCGGACGCGGCCGGTAACCGAGCTGGTCGATCCACTCGCGCGTCGCGCCGGTGACGACGGGCGGTCTGCGCGCGAGGTCGCGCGAGCGCGTGACACCCGAGAGGAACGTGGCGGTCCGAAGCTCGAGCGCGAACTGCGCGATCCACCGGTCGAGGGCCGCGGCGCCTTCGAGAGCCGCTTGCAACAGCGGCCGGCCCACGCTCACCACGGTCGCGCCGAGGGCCAGGGCCTTCGCCGCGTCGAGCCCGCTGCGCACGCCGCCCGTGGCGATGACCGGCAATCCCGAGCGCGCGCTGCCGGCGACCGCGACCGCGCTCGGCACGCCCCAGTCCCGGAAGACCTGACCGAGCCGCGCGCGCGACGCGTCACCGCGATCCTGCGCGCGGAGCGCCTCGATCGCCGCGAATGACGTGCCGCCGACGCCACCGACGTCGATCGCCTTGACGCCCAGCGCTTTCAGCCGCTTCGCGACCGCACCGCTGACGCCCGCGCCGGTCTCCTTCGCGATGACCGGCACCGGGCTCTGCGCGCACAACTTGCGGACCGCGGCCTCGACGCCCGACACGCGCGTCTGACCCTCGGGCTGCACCGATTCCTCGAGGTAGTTCAGGTGCAGCGCGATCGCGTTCGCGCCGATCATCTCGATGAGCGCTCGGATGTCCTTCGCGCCGATGGCCGGACCGTCGTCCTGCGCGATGAGCTGCGACACGCCAACGTTCGCGATCACGAACGCGTTCGGCGCGCGCTCGCGCACGACCGCGTAGGTGCGACGCAGGCTCGGGTCGCGCAGCGCCGCGCGCTGGCTCCCGACACCGATCCCGAGGCCGTGCCGCGCGGCGGCGTCGGCGAGCAGCGAGTTCACCTGCTCGGCGCCCGAGTGCCCGCCGGTCATTCCTGCGATCACGAGCGGAAGGGCGAGCGCGTGCCCGAGCAGCCGCGCGGAGAGATCGATCTTCGCGGCGTCGGCCGCGGGCAGCGCGTCGTGGACGAGGTGCACGTCGTCCCACCCCGGCGCGCGTCTGGTCTCGACATCCTCTTCGGCCGCGATCCGCAGGTGCTCGGCCTTGCGCCGCTCGATCGCCGTGCCGGCCGCCCCTGACGGGGAGGGCTTACTCGAAGACGCCATCGCGCTGGAGTGTGCGCCGTTCCTCGAGCGACAACCCAAGGATCGTCCCGAACACGTGGTCGTTGTCGGCGCCGACGGTTGGCCCGGGCCGCTCCTGCACGCTCGGCGTGGCCGAGAGCCGGAACGGCGGGGCCATCACGTGCATCGGGCCGATCGCGGGATGCGTCACCGCCGGCCACATGCCGCGATGCGCGAGCTGCGGATCGCCGAACAGCTCGGAGATCGAAAGGACGGGGGCGGCCCGCACGCCCGCGGCGCGGAGCCGCGCGACGATATCGTCGCGCTCGCCCGAGCGCGTCCATCCCTCGATCGCCTGATCGAGCGCGGCGCGTTCGGCGCGCCGGCCGGCGGCCGTGGGCGCACCCCTGATGCCGCAGAGCGCGCAGAGGGCCTGCCACTCCGGGTCGGTCCACACGCTCAGCGCGACCCAGCGGTCCGCGCCGGCGCAGCGGTACACGCCGTGCGGCGCGGCGACCGCGTCGGCGTTGCCGGCGCGTCCCGGGATCCGGCCGTTCGCGGCGAACTCGAGGATCGTCGGCGTCAGGAACTGGAGCCCCGCCTCGTACTGCGAGAGATCGATCGTGCACCCCGCGCCGGTGCGGGCGCGCCGCTCGAGCGCCGCGAGCACCGCGATCGCGCCGTATCCCACGGCGACGTAGTCGATGTACGGGCCGTACAGCAGCACCGGCGTGGAGTCAGGCTCGCCGAGCAGCTGTACGAATCCCGCGAGGGCGCTCAGCTGGCTCCCGTAGCCGGGATGGAACGCGTGCGGGCCGGTCTGACCCTGATTGCAGCTGGACAGCACGATGAGCTCGGGGTGCTCGGCGCGGAGGGTCTCGGGGCCGAGCCCGAGCCGCGCGACGGTGCCCGGGGTGAAGCTCTCGACGAAGACGTCGGCCTGGCCGATGAGCGCGCGGGCGAGCGCGACACCTTTGGGATGCTTGAGGTTGAGCGTCGCGCTGCGCTTGCCGTCGTTGTAGAAGGCGAACATCCCGGCGTGGTCCGGGGCGACGACGCCGTCCTTGAACGGCGGGTACGTCGTGCGGAAGACGTCGGCGGCCAGGCGGCTCTCGAGTCGGATCACCTCGGCGCCGAAATTCGCGAGGTACTTCCCGACGAGCGGGCCGGCGGCCGCGAAACCCATCTCGACCACACGCAACCCGGCGAGCGCGCCGGCGGCCGGCGGCGCCGAGGCACGCATCGCGACGTCGGTCATACCGCGCCGACCGCGCGCAGCTGCGCGAGCGCGCCGGCGTCGAGGCCGGCCTCGCCATAGATCTCGGCGTTGTGCTCGCCGACGCGGGGTGCGGGCCGGCGCACGGCTGGCCGTTCGCCGTCGAAGAGCGCGAAGCCGCCGGGGAATGGCAGCGGCGCGAGGCCCTCCGCCGGGACCAGGGTGCGCCAGAAGTCGCGGGCAGCGAGTTGCGGATCGGCGAGCGAGTCGGAGGCGTCGCCGACCGGATAGCCGAGCATCTTGCGCTTCACGACCTCGGTGAAGAACTCGGCCTTCGTGAGCGAACGGAGGAACGGCGCGATCGCCGCCTCCAGCTCATCGACCTGCGGCTGCGTGAGCGTCGTGTTGTCGAAGCCATCCCAGTCGATCGCGGCGATCGACGGCGTCAGCGCCCCGCGCTCGCGCATCCACTCGGCGAGCATCCGCCCGGTGTGACGGCCGATCGGGCCGCCCTGGATCGCGAAGCTCACGAATCCGTCGGCACACTGCCAGAGGTTCCGGAAGCGCGAGCCCACGTTGCTTCGCCCGAGGAGGAACGGGCCGGTGCGCCCGTGCTCCTCGCCGGCGATGTCCCACCAGACGGGCGCGGGTGGATGCACCGTCGTCATCGCCGCCTGCGCGGACACGTCGACCCGCTGTGCGACCGGCGAGCGGAGCGCGACGAGCGCGCCCATCGCTCCGTACATGCCGCTCCAGTACGGCGACTGCGGCTGTGCGGTGCGCACCGGGGCTCGGCCTTCCTCGCCGGCGAGCCAGAGGCTGCCGCTCGCGGCGGTCACCTCGAGATCGGATCCCGCGACGCCGGCGAGCGGGCCGTCCTGGCCGTAGGGCGTGATCGACACGACGATCGCGTCGCGCAGCGCCTCGTCGAGGCCGAGCTCGCGGAGCAGCCCCGGCGGGAACGACTCGACCACGATCCGCGCGGTCGACGCCACCCGTGCGAACGCGTTACGGCCGTCCTCCGACGCGAGGTCGCAGGTGATCCCCCGCTTGTTCACGTTCGCAGCGAGCCACGGGATCGAGCGCTCGGCGTTCTCGACGTCGCCGACGAACGGCGGCACCAACCGGTCGGGCTCGCCGCCGGGCGGCTCGACCTTCACGACGTCGGCGCCGAGGTCCGCGAGGATGCGCCCGCAGACGGCGCCGGACAGGTCCGCGAGATCGAGGACCCGGCAGCCGCCGAGCAGCGACGCGTCCGGCGTGACTTCGCTCCTAGCGGCCGTACCGGGAGAGCGTCTCGACCCAGCCGTGCATGATCGCCTTCGCGCTCGCGATCTCCGACTCGTCGAACCACTTCTTCGGGTCGACGCGGTCGATCGGGTACACCGGCCGCATGAAGTCGTTCTCGTATCCGTAGGGCATCGTCGCGTCGATCGCCATCCCGCCCTCGAAGCGCGTGTTCATGCCGGTCCACTGCTTGTCACCGGCGGTGAGGCGCTCCTCGGGGATGAACGTCTGCCCGACGCCGCCGAACAGCGGGTTGAGGATGTCGGTCCGCGGGTTCACCCGCGTCGTGAGGCACCAGATGATCTCGTCCATGTTGTAAATGTCGATGTCGCTGTCGACGGCGATCGCGAGCCGCATGCCCTGGCTGCACGACATCGCCGCGACCAGGAAGTTGCGGGCCCAGCCGTCCTCCCAGCGATTGCGCTTCTTGAGCTGGATGATGCAGCCGCCCCAGTCGGTCATCGGATACGGGATGTTCACGTCCTGCACGATGCCCGGCTGCAGCCGCTCGCAGAGCTCGTAGATCGCGGACTCCCGAACGGTCGTGTCGATGTTGTGGCAGTCGAGCATGTGCACGCCGAGCGGGAAGATGACCGGCTTGGACGCGCGCTTGCGCATCGTGATCGCCCTCACGTGGAAGGTCGGCGCGCGGTACGCCTTGCCCATGTACCCGGCCCACTCGGGGTGGAAGTGGAAGCGGCCCTGCACGTCGGCCTTCTCCGACTCGGCGGTCTCGTAGCGCTTGTCCTTCGGGTAGAACTCGCCCTCGAGGACGTACTCCGCGTCGGCGAGCGTGTACGCGTCGATCGTGCGGCACTTTGTGTAGCGCATCGGGAAGCCCTGCACGGCGCCCGCGGCGCCGAGCTCGTCGCCGCCCCGCGGGAGCACCGCGTAATCGAAGCCGCCGCCGGCGAGCAACGTAGCGGCCACCGGGACGCCGAACGCCATCGTGAACGGCACGGGCTTCGGATCGTTGTAGTGCTCGGTCATGATCTGCCACATGTGCCCGCCGGGTGCGGGCTGGAACGTGCCGATGTTGCCCCAGCGGAAGTTCATCCGGTTGTAGCCGATGTGGCTGCCGCCGTGGAACACGTCACCGATCACGACGCTGTTGCCCGAGCCGATCGTGATCTCCGACTCGAGGACCGTGTGCCGGATGGCCATGAGCCACTTGTTCACTTCGAGATCGTCGGTGATGACCTCTTCCTGCACCGGCGCCTGGTCCTGCGGGATGATCTCGGCCGGGATCGGATGGGTCAACGCCTCGGCGAGCTTCTTCGTCCGGTCCTTGCCGTCCGTCCAGCCGAAGTAGCGGTTGACGATCTCCATGTTCGCGAACAGGTTCGTGATCGCGCGCGCGTGCGGGTACCCCTTCACGTTGTTGAACAGCACGGGGTAGCTGCCGTCGAAATGCTTCTGCACGCCGGTGAGCTCGAGGTCGCCATCGACCAGGACGTCGGTCTCGAGGAGGAGGCCCTCGCGGCGAAGCCACTCGATCGTCGCCGGAAGCGAGCGGATGTCATCCTTGCTCGCGCGTGGCCCGGAGAGGTCGGCCGCGATGCGGTTCTTCGGACGGCGGGCCTTCGTTTCGACGGCCATACGGGCTCCTCCTATGGTCGGATGGTGCGGAGCGGCGTGCGGTTCCGAGAATATAATGGTTAGACCATTCGCGCGCTAGGCTGAAGGAGCCTGATGGAATACCGCGACCTGCGCGACTGGATCGAGCGCGTGCGCGACCTCGGCGAGCTGCGCGACGTGCGCGGCGCGACCTGGGAAGAGGACATCGGTCGAGTGACCGAGATGCTCCATCACACCGACGACTCCCCCGCCGTGCTGTTCGACGACATCCCCGGCTACCCGGCCGGCTTCCGGATCCTCGCGAACGCGAACGCGACGCGGTCGCGGCTCGCGCTGACCCTGGGCCTGCCCGTGGACATCGAGCGCCGGCCACTCATGGACCGGTTCCTCGAGCTCACCGAGCAGGGACGGGCGCTGCCGCCGCGCGTCGTGACCGACGGTCCGGTGATGGAGAACGTGCTGCGCGGCGACGACGTCGACGTGCTGAAGTTCCCATCGCCGCAATGGCATCCGCTCGACGGCGGACGCTACCTCGGCACCGGCGTCGTCGACATCCTGAAGGACCCCGACTCCGACTGGGTGAACCTCGGGACCTATCGGGTGATGGTCCACGACGCCAAGCGCGTCGGCGTCTACATCTCGCCCGGGAAGCACGGCCGCCAGTTCCGCGACGCGTACTTCAAGCGGAAGGAGCCGTGCCCGATCCTCGTGGTCTGCGGCGTCGATCCGCTCCTGTTCATCGCCTCGACGCTCGAGGTGCCGCAGGGCATCAGCGAGTACGACTGGGCCGGCGGCATCCGCGGCGAGCCGTACGACGTGATCACGGAGCCGGTCACCGGGCTGCCGATGCCCGCCTCGGCGGAGATCGTTCTCGCCGGCTTCCTCCACCACGACAAGAAGCTGCCCGAGGGTCCGTTCGGCGAGTGGACCGGCTACTACGCGTCGGGCGAGCGCGCCGAACCGGTGCTCGACGTCGAGGCGATCTATCACCGGAACGACCCGATCATCCTCGGAGTCCCGCCGAACAAGCCGCCGTACGAGCCGCACCGGTATCGCGAGTACCTCCGCTCTGCGCTGCTCCTCCGCGAGCTGAAGGCCGCCGGCGTGCCCGGCGTCGTTGACGCGCATTGCTTCGGCGTCGGCGGGTGCCGGCTGCTGAACGCCGTGTCGATCGAACAGCGCTACGCGGGCCACTCGCGCCAGGCCGGACACGTGGCCGCGATGTGCCGAGTCGGGGCGTACCTCGGGCGGATCGTCATCGTCGTCGACGAGGACATCGACGTGACCGATCTCAACGACGTCATGTGGGCCGTCGTGACGCGCTCCGATCCCGAGCGCTCGCTCGACATCATCAACCGGGCCTGGTCGGGTCCGCTCGATCCGGCCATCCGCCCCGACGTGAAGGGTCACAACTCGCGGATGATCATCGACGCGACGCGGCCGTGGGAGTGGCGAGACGAGTTCCCGGTCGCGATCGGACCCGACGCGGAGACGAAGCGCGAGACCCGGAAGAAGTGGGGCCACCTCCTGGCCGCGCAGCCGGCGCGCGAGAAGGTGCGCGGATGAGCGAGCCCCGGTTCCTCGTCGATCCATATAAGGAGTGGGCGGCGAAGGAGGGCATCCCGGTCCACGAGGGCTTCGGCCTCGATCTCCTCGAGCTCGACGTCGCTCCGTGGCCGCGCCTCGAGGCCAGCGGCGCGTTCGCGCACCTCACCGGCCGCGGCGACTTCATCGACATGCAGGTCATCCAGCTGGCACCCGGCGGCAAGACCGCACCGCAGCGCCACCTGTACGAGTCGGTCGTGTACGTGCTCGCGGGCCGCGGCAGCACGAGCGTGGAATCTCCCGCGGGCGAGCGGCACTCCTTCGAATGGCAGACCGGCAGCCTGTTCGCGATCCCGTTGAACGGCTCGTACCGGCATTACAACGGCAGCGGGACCGAGCCCGCGCGCATCGTCGCGGTGACGGACCTGCCGCTCATGTTGAACGTCTTCCGGAACGAGGACTTCATCTGGAACAACCCCACGGCGTTCGCGGAGCGGTTCGGTGACGCCCGGCGGTTCAAGGGCGACGGGACGTTCCTGCCGATGCGGCCCGGCCGGCACATGTGGGAGACGAACTTCGTCCCGGATCTGCGGACCTTCGAATTGAAGGAGTGGAAAGCGCGCGGGGCCGGCGGCAGCAACATCATGTTCGTGCTCGCGGACGGGACGATGCACGCGCACATGTCCGAGATGCCGGTCGGCACCTACAAGAAGGGCCACCGCCACGGCGCGGATTTCCACGTCTTTGCCGTGACCGGTACCGGCTACAGCCTGTACTGGTGGGAGGGCGAGAGCGAGCTGCGGCGCTTTGACTGGAAGCATGGCTGCGTCTTCGCGCCCGCGGACCGGCTGTTCCACCAACATTTCAACGCATCGCCCGAGCCGGCGCGGTACCTCGCCGTCGCGTTCGGCGGACTGCGCTACCCGACGCTTGCCGACAAGCGCGCGACGTTCATGGGCATGGACGTGAGCGTGAAAGAGGGCGGCCGGCAGATCGAGTACGAGGACGAGGATCCGCGCATCCGACGGATCTACGAGGACGAGCTCCGGAAGCGGGGCATCCCGTCGCGCATGGACGCGGTCTTCCAACCCGCCTGAGCGGCCCGCATCGCCACGACGACGAGGCGATCGACCCGGCGGCACTTGCCGGCGAGCTCGAGGACGGTCAGCCCGATGACGTCGTGCTCCGCACGGTGGGCATCGACATCGGATCGACGACGAGCCACGCGATGTTCGCGCGGCTCCGGCTGCAGCGCCTGGCGGACTCGCTCTCGAGCCGCTACGTCGTGGTCGAGCGCGAGGTCGTGCACCGCTCCCCCATCGCTTTGACGCCGTACGTTTCGGCGGATGCGATCGACGCGGTCGCCCTGGGCGCGCACATCGCGCGCTGGTACGCCGACGCGGGCCTGACGCGGGAGGACGTCGACACCGGAGCGGTCATCCTCACCGGCGCCGCGCTCGAGCGACGCAACGCGCGCGAGCTGGACGAGCTCTTCGCCGGCGAGGGCGGCAAGTTCGTGTGCGCGACCGCGGGCCATGCGCTCGAGGCAACGCTCGCCGCCCACGGCTCGGGCAGCGTCGCCCGGTCACGGCGCCTGCACGAGACGATCCTGCACGTCGACGTCGGCGG
>DATCOR010000313.1:0-6116 GCA_036564585.1 Candidatus Limnocylindria bacterium
TCCCGCGACTCCTCGGTGGCGGGAAGACGAAGGTCATCGAGCTCCACGGGGAGCGCAATCCGTTTTTCGGCGGCGTGAATCCGGAACCCATCCCCCCGAACATCAACGAGTTCCTCGCGCGCATCCCAAAGGAGAAGGCGAACGTGGGTCTCGCGGTCGACGGCGATGCCGACCGCGCCGGCCTCGGGGACGAGAACGGGAAGTTCGTCACGACGCTCACGCTCTACGCGCTGCTCATGTGGTACCTCATCACGGTGCGCGGGCTGAAACAGCCGGTCGTGAAGACCGTGAACATGACCTCGATGGCCGATCGCCTCGGCGAGAAATTCGGCGTGAAGGTCTACGAGGTGCCGGTCGGGTTCAAGTACATCGGGCCGAAGATGCAGGAGACCGGCGCGATGTTCGGCGGCGAGGAGTCCGGCGGCTACGGCTTCGCGATGCACCTGCCCGAGCGCGACGGCATCGTCGCGGATCTGTTCATCCTCGACTTCATGCTCAAGACGAAGAAGACCCCG
The DNA here is from genome assembly GCA_036564585.1 of Candidatus Limnocylindria bacterium. Lineage (GTDB taxonomy): Bacteria > Chloroflexota > Limnocylindria > P2-11E > P2-11E > UBA4735. Next base: position 516 of record DATCOR010000313.1, read on the forward strand.
TCGCAGCTCATCGCCGAGCTCATGGCGATGGTCGGCCCGTCGTTCTACCTCCGGCGCGACCTGCACTTCGACGCCGCGGCGTACGCCGGGGTCAAGAAGCGGGTCATGGAGACGCTCGACCGGGAGAAGCCGACGAACCTCGCCGGCCGCGTGGTCGCGAAGATCGTGCAGCTCGACACGAAGGACGGCACGAAGTTCTTCCTCGACGACGGCTCGTGGCTGCTGTTGCGGCTCTCGGGGACCGAGCCGCTCGTGCGCGTGTACGCGGAGACCAGATCGCAGGACGAGCTCGCGCCGCTGCTCGATGCGGGCGAGAAGATGGTGCGGGAGGCCAAGTAGATGGATACATCGGTGATCGAATCGGTCGAGGCGATCAAGAAGGCCGACCCCGGCGACATGCTCACGAAGATCAAGGACCTGCCGCTCCAGATCACGGACGCCTGGAAGATCGTGAGCGCCGCGACGCTCCCGCCGGCCTACGGCGACGTGCGCAACATCACCGTCCTCGGGATGGGCGGATCCGCGATCGGCGGTGAGTTCGCCGGCGCGCTCCTCACGGACGAGCTGAAGGTGCCGCTCAACGTGCATCGCGACTACGGCGTCCCGGGCTACATCGGCCGGGATTCGCTCGTCATCGTGTCGTCGTTCTCCGGTAACACCGAGGAGACACTCTCGGGCTTCGATGAAGCGAAGAAACGCGGCGCGAAGATCCTCGCCATCACCACCGGCGGCAGGCTCGCCGATGAAGCGAAGGCTCTTCGCCTTCCGCTCATCACGTTCGGCTACCACGCGCAGCCGCGCGCGGCGCTCGGGTACTCGCTCACGCTCGTGATGGGCGCGCTCGGGAAGCTCGGGTTCGTGCGCGCCACGGGGATCGAGAAGGAGATCGAGGCGGCGCTCGCGGATGTCGCGAAGCTCGAGGAGCGCGTCCACGAGGGAGCGCGCACGAACGACGCGAAGAAGATGGCCATCGAGCTCGTTGGCAAGATCCCGGTCATCTACGGCGCCGGCGTCATGGGCGTCATGGCCCGCCGCGTGAAGGACCAGTGGAACGAGAACGCGAAGAACTGGGCGCACTACGACGTGATGAGCGAGCTGAATCACAACGCTGTGGTCGGATTCCCGCACCCGCCGATCGCACGCGACGCGCAGGTCGTCCTCCTGCTCCGGAGCATGCGTGACAACCCGCGCCACAAGCTGCGGTTCGACGTAACCAAAGAGTTACTAGATAGATCGCAGATCGCCCACCAGGACCTGCAGTTCGACGGCGGTTCGCTGCTCTCCGAGGTCCTGCAGATGACCTACTTCACCGACTACGTCTCCTTCTATGTCTCACTGCTGAACGGCGCCGACCCATCGCCGGTGACGTCGATCGATTACCTGAAGGACCGTCTGGCGAAGGCCTGAGTGTCGGCGAGCACGTTCGCGTTCTGCCCGCGCGACGGCACGAAGCTCGTCCTCACGCGCATCGACGGTCGCGACCGGCCGACGTGCACCGTGTGCGGCTTCGCGGACTTCATGCACGTGCAGATCGGCTCGAACGCGATCGTGGAGCAGGACGGTGCGGTCCTGCTCGTGCGCCTCAACTACGGACCGCGTGACGGACACTGGGCGCTGCCGGGCGGGCTCGTCGAGAATGACGAGACGACCGAGCAGGCCGCGACGCGCGAGACGAAGGAGGAGACCGGCTTTGACGTCGCGCTCGACGGGCTCCTGGCGACGTGGATGCGGCCAGGGTTCCCCATCCTCGTGGTGATCTACCGGGCGCACATCACCGGCGGCCGGTTGCAGGTCGCGCCCGACGAGGCGTCGGAGGCGAAGTTCTTCACGAAGGCCGAGCTGCCGCCGCTCGAGGAGATCGCGTGGCCGTCGGCGGCATACGGCCTCGACGCGTGGCGCGCGTACGAGCCCCCGCGGCCATGAATCACACGTGGGAGCTCTACTACCCCGAAGCCGCCGCGACCGGTCTGCCGCTCGCCCGCGCGCGCATCGCGCCCGCAGAGGCCGTATGGGTCCATGCGGCGCCGCCCGTTCTCGCGGTGACCGTGCGCGAGGGCGACGATCGCGTGATCGCCCGCGGCGAGCCGCTTGCGCGGGTCGGGCCGTACGTGCCGATGACCCGTCTCGTCCGACGTGGCGACGCGATCGTCCGCGAGGATCGCTGGCCGAGGGACGCGGATCTCGGCGCCGTCGTCATCCTCCCGGGCGGCGAGGCCGGGATCCTCAAGGCCTGGTGGAACGCGCCGGATGGCAGCGAGTGGCGGTGGACGGTGGAGTTCGCTAACCGGCGGGGCTGAGCGCCGCGGCCTCGCGGCGCGCGATCGCCGCGAGCGCGGCGATGAACGCGGGATCGCAGTTCGGCATCGGGACCCGGTGGTAGCGGATGCCGGCCGCCTCGGCCTCCGCGGCGGCCGCGACGTCCAGGTCGTACAGCACCTCAAGGTGATCGGCGAGGAACTGCACCGGCGCGACGAGCACGTCGCGCAGTCCGCTCGCCGCGAGCGCCGGGAAGAGCTCCTTCAGGTCAGGTCGCAGCCACTCCTCCTGGGTATGGCCGGCGCTCTGATAGGCCCAGGTCCACTCGTCGTCACCAAGACCAGCCGCGGCGGCGACCGCGTCGCCGGTCTCGCGCAGCTGCGCCACATAGCCGGGCTCGGCCTCGAAGACGCGTTTCGGCAGGCTGTGCGCGGTGAACAGCACGTGCGGCCGGCCGAGGCGCGACCACGCGGCCCGCACCTGCGCGGCCAGTGCGCCGACGAACGCCGGCTCGAGATGCCACGCGCCTGCGACATGCGTCGCACCCGGCACGGCGGATCGGAGCGCGTCGGCGTAGCCGCGCATGAGCGTCGGTGACCACTGCGGCGACATGACGATCCCGACCACCGCGTCCGCGCCGGCGAGCTCGTTCGCGCGATCCGCGATCGCCGGCTCCGAGTAGCGCATCCCGGCACGCACCCGATAGTTCGCTCCGAGCTCGACCTCGAGCGCGGCGGCCTGTGCTTCGGTGATCCGGATGAGGGGCGAGCCGCCGATCCGCGCGTAGCGCCGACGCATCTCGGCGACGAGCGCATCATCCGGCGCGCGGCCGCCGCGCACGCGCGCGAGGTATCCCGGCAGATCCGCGTCGTCGCGCGGCGCGCCGTAGGTCATGAGCAGGACGCCGGTCGTCACGCCGCCACCAGCGCGGTCTCCTCGCGCACGAGCGCGGCGAGCCGCGCGAGCGTGTCGGCCTCGGTCTGGGGCAGGACGCCGTGTCCGAGATTGAAGATGTGGCCCGGCCGGCCGGCCGCGCGGCGGAGCACATCGCGCGCGCCGGCCGCCACGATGTCGAACGGCGCGAGGCAGATCCCGGGGTCGAGGTTGCCCTGGAGCGCGCAGTCGGGACCGACCAGCGCGGCCGCGTCGTCCAGCGGCACGCGCCAGTCGACGCTCACGGCCTCGGCGCCGGCGCGGGCCATCGCGGGCAGGAGCAGCGGATTGCCGGTCGCGAAATGGATCCGGGGCACGTCGAGGCCATCGAGCGCGGCGAAGATCCGCGCGGTGTACGGGAGGACCGCGCGCGCGTAGTCGTCCGGCGCGAGCGCGCCGGCCCACGAGTCGAACAGCTGGATGACGTCGGCGCCGGCGGCGACCTGGGCGCGGAGGTAGCGCGACAGCACCTCGACGAGCGTCTCCATGAGCCGCGCCCAGAGGTCCGGCTCGCCGAACAGCATCGCCTTGGTCCGCGCGAGGTCGCGGCTCGGCCGTCCCTCGATCAAATAGCTCGCGAGGGTGAACGGCGCGCCGGCGAAGCCGACGAGCGCGATCTCGGGCGCGAGATCGCGGCGGAGCGCACGGATCGTCTCGAACAGGTAGGGCGTCGCCTCCTCCGCAGGAATGACGCGGAGCGCCGCGACATCCGCAGCCGTGCGCACGGGGGACTCGACGATCGGTCCGACGTCGGGCTCGATCCGGAACGGCACGCCCATGCCGTCGAGCGGAAGCATGATGTCCGCGTACAGGACGGCCGCGTCGACGCCCAGACGGTCGACCGGCATCGCGGTCACGCGCGCGCACAGCTCGGGCGTGCGGGCCATCTCGAGGATGCCGTAGCGCTCGCGCAGCGCGCGGTACTCCTCGAGGCAGCGGCCGGCCTGGCGCATGAACCACACCGGAGTCCGCTCGACCGGCTCGCACCGCGCGGCGCGCACGAGCAGCGGCGCGATCACGCCGGCACTCGGGCGCAGGTACCGTCGATGAGATCGAGTGCGTCGGCCAGCGGCATCGCGGCGCCCACGAAGATCGGCGTCTCGCGCTCCGTGTAGGCCGACGACTCCGTCTCGCGCAGGTCCGCGACGAGCGCGAGGAAGTCGCGCGGGTCCGGCGCCTCGAACGCGACGACGAACTCGTTGTCGTCGATGCCGAAGCTGTAGCCGGTGTGGATCCGGACGTCGGGATACTTGTGGCCGACCGCGAAGTGGCCGCCCATGATCCGGGTGCGCTCGGCCAGCGGCAGCGCGTACCAGGCGCGCTTCTTCGTCATCGGGTACACGACGACGTAGGGCTTGTCGCCCACGGGGCCGGCGGGAGCGCGGTGCTCGGTCGCGGCCGGCTCGTGCTCGCCGAGGTACTTCGACTTCCGCCGGGCCGCGAAGTACGCGTACGGCCGGGTGCTCCAGGCCCACAGGACCGTTGCCGCGAGGCGGCTCTCCGCGATGCGCAGCTCGGCCGCGTCGTCCGCGACGAGCCACAGCAGGAGATCGGCGTCTGCGCGCGTCCCGACGAGCGAATACGCGTGCGCCGCGACGCCGCAGGACGCGACCGCGGCCGCAAACTCGTTCTTGTCGCGCTCGCGCTCGGCGTCGGTCCGGCGCCGCCATTCGGGCGATACCGCGATCGTCAGGTAGCGGAACAGCTCGTTCATCGGGCCATCTCCACAAGGACCCGATCGGCCGCGTCGCCGATCGCGTCGATATCCGCGTCGTCGTGGGCCAGTGACAGGAACGCGCACTCGAGCTGCGACGGCGGGAGGAGCACGCCGCGCTCGCGCATGCCCCGATGGAACCGCGCGAACTGATCGCGATCGACCCGCGCGGTATCCCGCTCGCTCGCGACCGGCGCATCGGTGAAGAACAGCGTCAGCAGCGAGCCGACGCGCTGCACGCGCGCGTCCACGCCGGCATGCGTCGCAGCCGCCTCGAGCCGTGTTCCGAGGCACGCACCCTGCGCCTCGAGCCGCGCGTACGCGCCGGCATCGAGGTGGGCGAGCGTCGCGAGGCCCGCAGCCATCGCGAGCGGATTACCGGAGAGCGTGCCGGCCTGGTACGCGGGCCCGAGCGGCGCCACGTACGACATGAGCGCGCGCGAGCCGCCGTACGCGCCGACCGGGAGTCCGCCGCCGATGACCTTTCCGAAGCACGCGAGATCGGGACGAACGCCGGTGCGTTCGAGGGCGCCGCCGCGGGCGACCCGGAAGCCGGTGATGACCTCGTCGAAGACGAGCAGTGCGCCGGTCCGATCGCAGAGCGCGCGCAATCCGGCGAGGAAGCCGGGCGCGGGTGGCACGCAGCCCATGTTCCCGGCGAAGGGCTCGACGATGACCGCGGCGACGCTCGCGTCGAT
>DATCOR010000013.1:0-3065 GCA_036564585.1 Candidatus Limnocylindria bacterium
ATGATCAGCTCGACGAGGTCGAGGGAGTCAGCGTTGAGGTCGTCGACGAACGAGGCCTCTGGCTTCACATCCGCTTCGTCGACGCCGAGCTGCTCGACGACGATCTTCTTGAGGCGCTCGTACATCTTCTGGTCCGCCAACGCGCAAACCTCCCTGCCGCAACTGCCACGCTTGCCGGCTTCGCCCCCGGCGCCCGGGCAAGTGTCGGGCTAGGCACGCTTGCCCGTCAATCGGCGCTCCCGGTCCGGCCGCCGACGGCCGTCGCGAGCACGCCGTTCACGAACTTGGGCGCCGCCTCGGAGCCGAAGAGCTTGGCCAGCTCGACGGCTTCGTCGATGATCACCCCAGCCGGAGCGTCGCCCGAGATCCGAAGCTCGTACAGCGCGATGCGCAGCACGTTCTTGTCGATCTTGGCCATCTGGTCGATCGGCCATTCCGGCGCCAGGGCGGCGATCTCGGCGTCGAGCTCCTTGCGGTGGGCGAGCACCCCTTCCACGAGCGCCCAGGCGAAGTTCGCCGCCTCCTCGGTCAGGCCGGCGCGGAACGCGCCGCGGGTCCAGGTGTCCTTCGGGTCGCCACGGTTGAAGTCGATCTCGAACAGCGTCTGCAGGGCCACGCGGCGCGCCGGGTGACGGCCGGCGCGCTCGATGCGCTTCACGCGACCCCGCTCCGGCTCTGCTCGGCGAGCACGGCGATGAGGCCCTGGGACACCGACCGCTCGGCCACCGCGATCGCGTGCCGGACCATGTTCGCCCGGGCCCGGCCGTGGGTCACGACGGACACGCCGTTCACGCCGAGCAGCGGCGCCGAGGCGTACTCGTCGTAGTCGAGGCGATGCCGCAGCTTGCGCACGCCACCCATGGCGAAGCCGTAGGCGACCTTCCCGAGCACCCCGCCGAAGATGTCGTTGCGGATGCCTTCACGGAAGACGTCGACGACGCCCTCCATCCCCTTGGCCAGCACGTTGCCAGTGAAGCCGTCGCACACGACGACGTCGGTCGTCCCGCGCAGCGGATCCCGTCCCTCGATGTTGCCGAAGAAGTTGATGTCCGTCGCGCCGGCCAGGAGGGCGTGGGCTTCCTGCTGGACCCGCCCACCCTTCTCCGGCTCTTCGCCGACGTTCATGAGTCCCACGGTCGGCTCGCTGACGCCGTGCACGCGCTCCATGAACCGCGAGGCCATGCGTGCGTACTGCAGGAGATTGCTCGGCTCCGCATCCATCGTCGCTCCGGCGTCGATGAGACACGCGGGCTTCCCCTTCGTCGTAGGCAGCATGCCGCAGAGCGCCGGCCGATCGATGCCGCGGATCCGGCCGAGCACCAGGAGCGCGGCGGCCATCGTCGCCCCGGTGTTCCCCGCGCTGACCACCGCGTCCGCATCGCCGCGCTTCACGAGCGCGGTCGCGACCCCGATGGACGTGTCGCCACGCCGGCGCAACGCGTTCGAGGGATGCTCGTGCATCTCGACGACATCGCGGGCGTCGACGACCGTGATGCCCGGCCGCGGCGCCGTGCCGAGCGCGGCCCGGACGATCTCGTCGCGGCCGACGAGCACGATCTCCGCGACGCCGCCCTCCGCCCGGTACAGCAACGCGCCCCGAACGATCTCGTCCGGGGCGTGGTCACCACCCATCGCGTCGACCGCGATGCGCATCGCGCTAGCTGGCTGCGGTGCGCTTCTTGGCGCGGATCTTGATCACCTGCCGGCCGCGGTACATCCCGCAGTGGGGGCAGGCTTGATGTGACGGCTTCGGGCTCTTGCACTGCGGGCAGGGCACGAGGTTCGCGGCGCGCAGCCGGAGGTGGCTGCGGCGGTCGCCCTGCGCTGCGTGCGGGGTTCGCTTTTTCGGTTCACCGGCCAATTCGTGTACTCCGTCTATTACTCGTCCCTCATTGTAGGTGCGCGTGACGTGGCAGATGTTGCTCATCGGGGCGTACAGAGTGGCGGGGGCGCTGCCCGTCCTCCGGTGGCCGTTCGCCGGCGCGCTCGTCGCGCTGCTCACCGACTTCGGTGACCTGTTCCTCATGGACTGGCTCGGCGGGATCGCCGACTACCAGCGCTTCGACAAGGTGTGCGACCTCGCGTACATGGCCACGTTCGCGATCGTGGCACTCCGCTGGCGCCCCCTCGAGCGCAACGTCGCGCTCGGGCTCCTCGCGCTGCGGCTCGCGGGGGACGGCTTGTTCGAGCTCACCGGCTCGCGCGCCGTCCTGTTCGCCTTTCCGAACCTCTTCGAGTTCTGGTTCATCTTCGTCGCCGCGCGCGATCGATTCCGCCCGACGCTCATGATCGATAGGCGAGCGGCGATGGTGGCCCTGCCGCTGCTGTTGGCAGCGAAGGAGTCTCAAGAGTGGTTCCTGCACGTCGATCGGTTCCTCGACAGCTACGTCGCGACCGACGTGGTCGCGGACCTCTGGCACGGATTGACCGGGCGGTAGGTCCTACTGCTTCTCGATCTTCTCCTTGAGCTCCCGCAGCGCGGTCCACCGCTCGTCGATCACCTCATCGTGGGCGTGCGGGCGCTCGTTCAGGTCGACGCCGCAGACCGGGCAGAGGCCCGCACAGTCGGCCCGGCAGAGCGCCGCGACCGGCGTGACGAGGATGAGCTCCTCCCGGAGGAGCGGGACGAGATCGACCTTGAAATCGGAGCCGATGGTCTTCGCGTCGAGCGGCGGCTCCACCAGTCCGACGCCGTGCTCGACGGGCACCGTCGCGTAGTACTGCTCCGCGAAGTCGGCGTGCACGGGCGTGTCGATCGGCACGAGGCAGCGGGCGCATTGGCCGGCGACGTGCGCGTCGACCGAGCCTTCGAAGTAGGCGCCGGGATTCGTGTGCGTCGCGTGCACGAGCGCGCCGATGTCGACGATGTCCGCGTCCAGCAGACCCGCGTTGTCACCGCGCGGGTCGATCGGCGACTCCTCGATGTCGTAGTCGACGCGGGTACCGAGCGGCTGTTTCAGCAGAGGCGCGACGTTGATGACCACGCGTTACCACCTATTCGCGAACTGGCTCGGGGCGGCGCTCGTCGAGCACCTCGAGGCTCTTCTTCACGATCGACAGGGTCT
>DATCOR010000027.1:0-1791 GCA_036564585.1 Candidatus Limnocylindria bacterium
CTCGTCCCGTTCGGTGAACGCCATCTCCGCTCCTCCCCTACGCCTTCGCGCCGACCTTGCCGGCCTTGCCCGCCTTGCGGCGGATGTACTCGCCGGCGTACTTCACGCCCTTCGCCTTGTACGGGTCCGGGACGCGGAGCGCGCGGATCTTCGCCGCGATCTCCCCGACGACTTCCTTGTCCGCGCCTGCGACGCGCACCTTCTGCGGCGTCTCGAGGGCGAAGCTGATGCCGGCCGGCGGATCGATCTCGATCGGATGCGAGTACCCGAGCGCGAGCTGCAGCTTCTTGCCGGACAGGGTCGCGCGGTAGCCGGTACCGCTGATCTCGAGGTCGCGCGTGTAGCCCGTTGCGACGCCGGTGACCATGTTCGCGAGCAGCGAGCGCGAGAGTCCGTGCAGGGCCTTCGCCTGCTGGGTCTCGTTCGCGCGCACGACCGTCAGCGTGCCGTCGGCGCGATCCACCTTCACGAGCGGGTGGAAGGTGCGCCGGAGCTCGCCTTTCGGCCCCTTCACCGAGACCTGCTGCCCGTTCAGGGTCACGTCGACGCCCTTGGGGAGCGTCACGGGAAGCTTGCCGATGCGACTCATTTCCTCTTCGCCCTTACCAGACGTACGCCAGGACTTCGCCACCCAGCGCCTTCTTCTCGGCCTCGCGGCCGGTCATGAGCCCCGAGGAGGTCGAGACGATCGCGATGCCCAGGCCGCCAAGGACCCGCGGCATCTCGGTCTTGCGCGCGTAGACCCGCAGACCCGGCCGGCTGATCCGCCGGATGCCCGAGACCGCGGAGGTCTTGCCGCCGATGTACTTGAGGGTGACCACGAGCTGCGTGCCGGCGGGGAGCACTTCGCTCTCCTTCGTCGCCTTGCGCTCGCTCGCCGCCTCGAGGCGGTACGGTCCGATGAACCCCTCGGCCTTCAGGATGCGCGCGATCTCGACCTTCACCCGGCTCGACGGGATCATCACCGTCTCGTGACGGGCGCCGGACGCGTTGCGGATGCGCGTGAGCATGTCGCCCACGGGATCGTTCACCGCGACGCCGCGCGGGCGGCGGGCCTTCGGCACGATCACGCGGCGCGGGCGCGGCGCGTCGCCCTCAGCCCGCTCAGGGCGCGGCGAGGGTGGCTGCTCTGTCGTCGTGGTCGTCGCTTCTGTCGTCATCTCTTCACCAACTCGACTTCGTCACGCCCGGCAGCTCGCCGATGAGCGCGCGCTCGCGGAAGCAGATCCGGCAGAGGCCGAACTTCCGCATGTAGCCCCGGGCCCGGCCGCAGACCTGGCAGCGGTGGTACCCCTGGGTCTTGAACTTCGGCGTCTTCTGCGACTTGAGGATCAGGCTGAGCTTCGCCATTAGCTACCCCCTTGGACGTCGCGCGTACGGAACGGCATGCCGAGCGACTTGAGGAGGGCACGCCCTTCCTCATCGTTCTTCGCGGTGGTCACGATCGTGATCTCGAGGCCGCGTAGCCGGTCGATCTTGTCGTATTCGATCTCCGGGAACACGAGCTGCTCCTTGAGGCCGAGCGAGTAGTTGCCGCGACCATCGAAGCTCCGCTCCGGGATGCCCTGGAAGTCCCGGATGCGCGGGAGCGCGACGGTCACGAGCTTCTCGAGGAAGTGCCACATCTGCGGCCCGCGCAGGGTCACCTTCAGCCCGATCGGCATGCCGACGCGGAGCCGGAAGTTCGAGATGGCCTTGCGCGACTTCGTCACGATCGGCCGCTGGCCGGTGATGATGGCGAGGTCGTTCGCGGCCGCGTCCATCGTCTTCGCGTTGCCGATGGACTCGCCC
>DATCOR010000154.1:0-10409 GCA_036564585.1 Candidatus Limnocylindria bacterium
GATCCCAAGGTGCGCGTAGTGCGGCAGGTACACGTCGCTCGATTTCGGCGCGCTGTGGCCGGCCGCGCAGAACACGATGGTGTCGCTGTTCGGCGCGAACCGCGGCGACTGGATGTAGAAGAACGTGTCCTTGAACAGCACGTGCGCGTTCGTGCCGTCGGCGTTGGCGATCCACACGTTGTCGTTCTGACCGTCCTTCAGATGGATGAAGGCGATGAGCTTCCCGTCGCGCGAGATCGACGGATCCGCCGCGTCGGTCAGCACGCGGACGCGCTCGCCGGTCTTCAGGTTGACCCGCTCGATCGTCGATTCGTTGCCGACGTACACGCCGTTCTTCACGATCGCCGCGTTGCGGTGGAAGTACAGGAACGTGCCGGTCGGGTCGTAGCGCGGAGTGTCGTAGAACACGTTCTCGCTCTCATGCGGGACCAACGCGTGGAGATTCGTTCCGTCGAGGTTGACGGCGTCGATGTCGGTGCCGAATCCCGTCTTCGGATCGGGCGCGGCCGTGAGCGCGAAGAGCAGCTGCTTGTGATCCGGGCTGAGCGACGGGAGTGCCGGTGCCGCCGTCGGCGGCAGCGCGACGATGCGCCCGAGGATGCGGGCCGCGTCGTCGAGGCACAGCAGGCCGGCGGGGTTCGCGAGGATGAACGTCGCCGTCGCGCAGGCCCCCGCGCCGCTGGGCGAGGGGGTCACGTTCGAGCTGCACGACGCCAGCACGATGGCCAGCGCCGCGAGGACCCGCTTCAGGCGATGACCTCGCCGGCGCTCTTCGCCCGCTCCCGCAGCCGGTCCTTCAACAGGTGCGATCGGCGTGCGTAGCGCTGCACCGCTCCGACGTACGCCGCATGCGACCACGTGAGCGGGGCCACGGACATCGGGTCACCGGTGAGCGGATGCACCTGCTCCGCGAGCACGCCGGACCGGTTCGCCTTGGTCGCGCACCACTCCAGGAGCTCGCGGGGACGCTCGAGGTCGGCGAGCGTCTTGGCCGTCGCGATGTGGTGCTCGGCCACCCAGAGGGTCGCGACGAACCACGGATTCCCCGGCACGTTCGCGATGTCCTGCGACTGCTGGAAGTAGCTGTCGTTCTCGTAGCGGGCGAAGCCGCCGATCGCCGTCTTCACCCAGAGCCGCTGCTCGAGGGCGCGCATCGTCGAGACCACCCGCGGATCGTCCGCGGGCAGCATGCCGAAGAGGAAGATGCCGGCCATCGACATGTCGAGCGTCGGATCCTGGGTGACCGTGCCGTCGGGGAGCACCATGACCGTGCGCACGAAGCGGTCCCGCTCCGCGTCGAACAGGTGCGTCAGCGCGGCGGCCTTGATCTCGTCGGCGGCCGTGCCGTACCGCCGCGAGAGATCGTGCTGGCCGAACGCGGCGGCGAAATCACGCGCGGCGGAGAGGCCGGCCCACACCGCCGCGGTCGTGAACGCGTGGATCCCGCGGCGCTCCTCCCAGAGATCGAACGACGGCGCGGGCAGCTTCGTCCGCGGCTCGCGATAGCTCGACATGAAGTCGGCGCCCGTGCGAACGAGCTTCCGGTACAGCGGACGAACGAACTCGATGTCCCGGTCGCGGTCGTAGTGCTGCCAGAGCGCCCAGATCGGCAGCCCGGTCTCGTCCTCCTGGATCGGCAGCTCGAGCCGGCCGTCCGGCGTCGACCACGCGTGCCACGACGAGCCGAGCGATCCATCGGGGTTGTACTTGTGGAGCAGGTAGCCGTCGCGGGTCATGAGCTCGCCGCACAGGTAGAAGAACCGCCGGGTGACCTCGCCGTAGCCCGCGAGGTCGAGCGCGTGCGCCACGAGCGCGCCGTCGCGCGGCCATAGATAGGAGTACGTGTCCCGGTTGAACCGCAGGACGTCGGAGTCGTTGCCGGCGATGATCGCGCCGCGGTTGTCGACCTGCGTGCGGATCACGAGCGTGGACTGCTTGTACAGGTGGATGAGCGGATCGGGCAGGTGGTCGGCGATCGTCTCGTCCTTGTTCGCCCACAGGTTCCAGTAGTCGCCGGTGCGCGACAGGAACGAGCCGGCCCCGCGCTCGCGCACGAGCTTGTCGAGGTCGCGGACCTCGTCGTAGGTCTGGCCTGCGGCGATCACGAACGTGGCGGTCGCGAGCCCGTTCGCGGGCACGCGGAGCCCGAGCATGCCGACGCTGTCGATGGAGCCCTGCGCGACGAGATTCCGCGACAGCTCACCGTCCTCCGCGTCGCGCCAGGTCCCCTCGCGGCCGAGCGCCTCCTTGAGGCCGATCGCGAACGAGGTCAGTCCCGACTCGCCCTTCGCGTTCACTCCGCTCATGAGGAAATAGCGGCGACCCTTGTAGTGGACGATCGCGCGCGTCCGAGGGTCGTAGAAGGCCGAGTCGCCGATATCGTTGCCCCAGAGGTGCGCGTCGAAGTGCTGGAACAGGCGCACGTCGCGGTCGCGCCCCGTCACGTCCTCGACCGTGACCTCCTTCAGGTAAAGATTGCGGTCGAAGTCCACCGTGTCCCGGCAGCGAAGGCGCACCCCGAGGCCGGCGTGGCCGAGCGTGACCTCGCTGACGAGGGTCTCGTGCGCGAAGCGCAGATCGCGCTCCCAGCCCTCGTCGTCGCCGGTCCACGCGAACCGGCCGTCGGCCCAGATGCCGAAGCGGCACGGCTCGCCACCGGTGTGATTCTCGAGGCCGACCTGCGGGTAGTAGATGTCGCGAAGCTGATAGCGGCTATCGAAGGTGACGAGGAGATCGCCGTTCCCGAGCGGTAGGTCGCGCGGCACGAGCGGCTAAGCGCGCGTGGCCGCGAGGAACCGCCGCGCGTTCGCGACGAGCGCCGCGTGGTCGCCGCGCCCGAGTGCGTCGCCTGGGATGAGCGGGCCGCCGATGCCGAACCCCACGACGCCCGCCTTCAGATACTGCGGGATCTCGTCGAACTCGATGTTCCCGGTCGCGACGAACGGAAGGTGCTGGAGCGCACGGCGGACGTTCGTCACGTACGCCGGCCCGCCGACGGTCGCGATCGGATAGATCTTGATGAAGTCGGCACCAAGCTCCGCGGCCTTCACCATCTCGGTCGGGGTGAGCGTGCCTGGCATCGTGAGCGCGTCGCGCGCGCGGCCCGCGGCGATCATCTCCGGGATCAGCGCGGGACTCACGAGGAAGCGCGCGCCCGCGAGCAGGGCCTCCTCGGCCTGTGCGCCCGAGAGCACCGTCCCCGCGCCGACGACCGCGCCGGTGTCCCGGAACGCGTCGTCGAGCGCGAGCTTGGCGATGAGCTCGAAGGCGTCCGGCACGGTCAGGGTGATCTCGACGAGTCGCACCCCGCCCTCGGCCACGGCGCGCGCCGCGCGCTCGGCCAGGTCAGGCGACGGGGTGCGGATGACCGCCACGAGCCGGTCTTCGCCGAAGATCTTGAGCATGTCGCGCTTCGTGACGAGTGGTCGCTGCGCGATGGCCATGAGGTTGATGCTAGCTCGCCGCGTCGGCCGTGATCAGGAACTCGGCGTCCTCGATCATGCCGGCCGGCAGCTTACCCGCGAGCGCCATCCGGACCGCTTCCTTCTTGTCCTCGCCGGACGCGAGGATCAGGACGCGCCTCGCGCCGCGTAACGCGCGGAAGGTGAGGCTCACGCGCTCCGGTGGCGGCTTCGCGGCATCGCGGACGCCGACCACCCAGTCAGTCGCACGCAGCGCGGGATTGTCTGGGAAGAGCGACGCCGTGTGGCCGTCCGTACCGATCCCGAGCAGCACGAGGTCCAGGGGCGCCGCACCGACGATCGGTTCATACAAGGCGGCCGCCTCATCGGGCCCGAGCTCGCCCGCGATGCGATGCACCGTCGCAGGACGCGCGACCTGGAGCAGCGCCTGATTCGCGAGATTGAAGTTCGTCTCCGGATGCTCGGGGGGGAGGCAGCGTTCGTCCCCGAAGAGCACGGTCGTGCGACCCCACCCGAGCCGCATCGCTGCGAGGAGCGTGTAGGCGCGCAGTGGCGTCGTGCCGCCAGCGAGCGCGAGCCGAAGCGCCGGCGACGAAGCGACCGCATCGGCGACGATCGCCGCCACGGCGGCCGCGAGCCGCTCAGCGTCGGGGTAAATGATCGACCCACGCATCTTCGTGAAAGGCAGCATACTTTTCAGTGGATGAGCATCGGATCGACCGTCGTCGAGGACATCTTCTCGCGCGCCGGGGCCTATCTCGAAGGGCACTTCCTCCTTTCGTCGGGCCTGCACTCTCCCTTCTATCTCGAGAAGTTCCAGATCCTGCAGTGGCCGCAGGAGACCGAGCGCCTGTGCGCCGCGATCGTGGAATCCGCACGCGGCCTCGACGTGCGAACGGTCGCGGGCCCCACGACCGGCGGCGTCATCCTCGCCCATGAGGTCGCTCGGCAGCTCGGCGTGCGCGCGGTCTACGCCGAGCGCACCGCGGACGGACGTGGGCGCGAGTTCCGGCGCGGCTTCCGCTTGAACCCGGGCGAGCGCGTGCTCGTCGTCGACGACATCATGTCGACCGGCGGCTCGGTGCACGAGACGATCGACGCGGTCCGTACCTGCGGCGCGGAGGTCGTTGGCGTCGGGGTCCTGGTCGACCGGTCGTCCGGTCAGGCGCGCTTCGACGGCCTGCCGGTCATCGCCCTCTGGGACGTCTCCATCCCGACGTACGCGCCCGAAGCGTGCCCGCAATGCGCCCAGGGGGTGCCGCTCGTGAAGCCTGGCACCACACCTGCACCGCTCATCCGGGCATGAAGGATCTTCTCAATCTCGTTCGCACGTTCATCTGGCTCGCCTTCTTCGGCGCGATCTACCAGGAGCTCAAGAAACCGGCCGCGGAGCGCACCTGGCACGGCAAGGTCGCGGGCGTCGTGCCCTACGACTTCCGGCTGCCCGACCTCGCGCGCGTGAAGGCGGCGTACTGGTCTCCCGACAGCGACGTGCTGTTCACCGAGCAGGTGGTCGGCGTCGGGTGGTCCGTGAACCTGCCGGTCGCGATGCGGAAGCTCTCGGAGATCGCGTCGCAGTACGCCGAGGCGATCGGGGGCCGATCGGAAGGCGGACCTTCCGGGCCCTCCACTCGATGAAGGCGGGCAGGTAGCGCTCGAGCGCATCGTCCGACCCCGGCTCGGGCGCATCGCGCCCGGCGACCAGCGTCTTCCGCGATAGCGCGCGCAGTGGGACCTTCGTGGAGATCTCGCCGGGCGTGGTCTCCCAAAACCCGTCGACGACGAGCCCCGCGGCCGCGCAGGCGTTGATCAGATCCGAGATGCGGTGCCCGTACTCGAGCGTGGGCGCGTCCACCTTCACGTCCTCGAATTCCCAGGTCGGATCCTCGAACGGGATCGCCCCGTCCTCGAAGTAGCTCTTCCGGAAACGCCAGCCGGTGCCGGTCCAGGTCCCGTACATCCGCAGCGTGACCGGATGCATCGTCGAGGCCCGGTAGACGCCGCCAGGCGCGAGCACCCG
The DNA here is from genome assembly GCA_036564585.1 of Candidatus Limnocylindria bacterium. Lineage (GTDB taxonomy): Bacteria > Chloroflexota > Limnocylindria > P2-11E > P2-11E > UBA4735. The sequence goes on from DATCOR010000154.1 coordinate 5,443, forward strand.
TCCGACCTCCGCGATGACGCGCGCAGCGTCGGGTACGAACACGATCGAATGGCTGTGCCACACGATGTCGAACGATCCGTCCGCGAACGCCGAGAGATCGCGCATGTCGCCCTGCACGAGGCGCAGCTTCACGTCGCGCGAGCGCGCCAGGTCGCGCACGGTCTTGAGCTGGCGCGCGCTGATGTCGAGGACCGTCGTCGCCGCGCCGAGCTCGGCGAAGAGGATCGGATGCCAGCCGCCGCCGCCGGCGAGCGCGAGCACGCGCTGGCCCGCGATCGGCAGTCCGGCGAGCCGGTCGTTCGGATCGAGGAACCGTCGCTTCGCCGCCGCGGTCTTCGGCGGCGTGCCCTGTGGTCGCGTGTACGGGATCCCCGCCGCGGAGAGCCGGTCCCACATCCGCTGGTTGTGGGCCGCGACGTCATCGACCGCGATGCGCTTCGTCGCTCTCGTCATGACGGGGCTATTGTCTGCGAGTGCCCGACCGTCCGCGCATCGTCGTCACGCGTCCGATCAGCGATGAGGCTCTGAAGCTCCTTCGGCCGCGCGCGGAGCTCGTCATCGGCCCCGACGACCCGCCGATCCCCACGCCGAAGGAGGTCGTCGGCATGATCAAGGACGCGGACATCGTGTACACGCTGCCGGCCAACCCGGTGAACGGCGATGCGATCCGTGGCGCGTCCAAGCTGCGGTTCATCGCGACCATGGGGACCGGCTACGACAACATCGACATCGCCGCGGCGAAAGAGCGGAACATCCCGGTGACGTTCGCGCCCGGCATCCTTGACGAGACCACCGCCGACGGCGCGTTCGCGCTCCTGCTCGCCGCCGCGCGCCGGCTCGGCGAGGCCGAGCGCTACCTGCGGGCGGGGAAGTACCGCGGCTGGACGCCATTCCTGTTCACCGGGCGCGACGTCCATCACGCGACGCTCGGGATCGTCGGGATGGGCCGCATCGGCCGCGCCCTTTCGCGCCGCGCGAAGGGCTTCCAGATGAAGATCCTGTACACCGACGCGCGGCGCAACGAGGACGCCGAGCGCGAGCTCGACGCGACGTACGTGACGCTCGACGAGCTCCTGGCCCAGTCCGACTTCGTCTCGCTCCACACCCCGCTGCTGCCCGAGACGCGGCACCTCATGAACGCCGAGCGGCTCCGCAAGATGAAGCCCACCGCGATCCTCATCAACAGCTCCCGCGGGCCGGTCGTGGACGAGCGTGCGCTGGCCGAGGCGCTGCGCGACGGCGTGATCGCCGGCGCCGGCCTCGACGTGTTCGAGCGCGAGCCCGACGTCGACCCGCTGCTGGCGACGCTCGAGAACGTCGTGCTGCTGCCGCACATCGCGTCGGCCTCAGAGGAGACGCGGACGAAGATGGCCGTGCGCGCGGCCCAGAACATCCTCGCGTTCCTCGACAACAAGCCGCTTCTCGACCCCGTCCCGTAGATGCCGGCCACCGTCGAGCTCGCGAGCGAGGCCGAGACGCTCAAGGCTGACCTCTACGGTGCCCTGCCCGCCGCCCGCGCCGCGATCCTGTGCCACGGGCAGAGCTGGGACGCGAGCGGTTGGCGCGATATCGCGCCGCAGCTCGTCGCGCGCGGGGTGCCGGCCCTGGCCCTGAACTTCCGCGGCTACGCCGGGTCGACGGGCAAGACCGGCAAATGGACGACGGTCACGGACCTTGCGGCCGCGAAGGCCTGGCTCAAACAGGCCGGCGCCAAGGAGATCGCGCTCGTCGGCGCGTCGATGGGTGGGCACGCGGTGCTCGGCTCGTCCTTCGAGCGGGACGTGGAGTGCGTCGTGAGCATCTCCGCTCCGGTCGAGCCGGTCGAGGACGCGCTCTCGAAAAAGGTGAGCGGCCGCAAGCTCTTCATCTGCGCGAACGAGGACAGCATGGGAGCGGCGCCGCACGTGCTCCGCACGTTCGACCTCTGCGACACGCCGAAGACCCTCCTCATGTTCGGCGCGACCGAACATTCGATCGGCATGTTCCACGCGCGGTACGGTGCCGAGGTCATCGCGGCCATCCTCGACTTCGTCGCCCGTCGCCGCTGATGCCCGCTCGGGTGAATCCCGACGTCCCGGGCGAGGCGAAGCTCCTGCGCGCGGTCGGGAAGCGCATCCGTGCCCTGCGCGAGAAGGAGGGCCTCACGATGGCCGAGCTCGGCCAGAGCCCCCGGGGCATCGTGTACTTCCAGCGGCAGTACGTCTGGAAGATGGAGACCGGCCGGGTCGCCCCGTCGCTCGCCGCGCTGGCCCACTTCGCGAAGCGGCTCGACGTCACGATCGCCGAGCTGCTGAAGGGGATCCGCTAGACCGGCACGCCCCACTCGCTCGTGGAGAGCCACGGCCCGAGGTCCGCGAGCGGCATCGGGAGACCCATGTAGAAGCCCTGCGCCCGATCGCAGCCGAGCGCGCGCAGCCGGTCCAGGGTCGCCTGATCCTCGACGCCCTCGGCGATCGCGCGAAGGCCGAGGTTGTGCGCGAGCTCGATGGTCGATCGCACGATCGCCTCGTCGCTCGAGTTCTTCAGCATGTTGAGGACGAACGAGCGATCTACCTTGATGTCATCGACGGGAAGCCGCTGCAGGTACGCGAGCGACGAGTAACCGGTCCCGAAGTCGTCGATCGAGAGCCGGATGCCCATGCGCTGCAGCTCGCCAAGGACCGCGAAGGTGTGCTCCGCGTCGGCCATCATGGCCGTCTCGGTGATCTCGATCTTGAGGCGCGTGGCGGGGACGCCCGCGCGCTCGATCATCTCGGCAAGGTTCGCGGCCAGGTCGGTTCCACGCAGGTTCCGCATCGACAGGTTGACCGACATGGTCGGCATGCCGGCGCCGCTCGGGCCGCCGATCACCGATAGCGCTTCCTGCAGCGTCCAGAGGCCGATCTGCCGGATGAACCCGTTCTCCTCGGCGAGCGGGATGAACGTGGCCGGCATCACGAGCCCGCGGATCGGGTGCTGCCAGCGGCAGAGCGCCTCGACACCGACACAGTGGCCGGTCAAAAGATCCACGATCGGCTGGTAGTGCAGCCGCAGCTCGCCGCGCTCCACGGAGTGGCGGAGGTCGCCGGCGAGTCCGATGGCGCTCGGGCTGTGGAGGTCCTTGTCCTGTTCGTAGACCTGCAGCCCCGAGCCGCCCCGCTTGGCCGCGTACATCGCGACGTCGGCGCGGCGCATGAGGGTCTGGACGTCCTCACCGTGCTCCGGGCAGAGCACGATCCCGATGCTCGCTTCGATGAAGGCACTCTCGCCCTCGATGGTGAACGGCTCCTGCAGTGAGGCAAGCACCCGGCGCCCGACCATCACGGCCTCCTCGCGGTCGGCGGCGAGCGGAATGAGGACCGCGTACTCGTCGCCGCCCAGGCGGGCAACGGTATCGGAGGCGCGGACCGCGTCGACGAAGCGCTCGCCGACCTCGCGCAGCACGATGTCGCCGGCCTGATGGCCGAACGTGTCGTTGAGCTCCTTGAACCGGTCAAGGTCGATGAACAGGAGTGCGACCTGCGTGTTCCGGCGCCGCGCGGCGAGGATCGCCTGACGCAGGCGGTCGCGCAGCAGCGTGCGGTTCGGCAGGTCGGTCACGACGTCGTGCAGCGCCTGGTGCTCGAGTGCGCCCACGATCCGAATGCGCTCGGTGATGTCGCGGTGGCCGATGACCGCGCCGCCGTCCGGCGCGCGGAGCGGCTGGACCGAGAGGTGGTACCACCGGCGGTCGCCTTCACGCTCGAGCGGGAACTCGAAGCTGAAGCTCGGCCGCGTGTGATCGAGCACCGCCTCGATTCCGGTGGCGATCTCGCGGCTGTCGTCGGTGTCGCCGGCGCGAAGGAACGTGAGGTAGTCGTCGCCGATGGTCGCGTCCTTCATGTCGGCTTCGCCCGAACGGACCTCGGCCAGCCAATGCTGGTTCGCATCGACGATGACGCCGGTGCGATCGAGGACGGCAAGGTGCGTGTCGACGGAGTCGAAGATCGACCGGACGAAGGCCTCCTTGCGGGCGAGCTCCGCCTGGGCCTTCGCGCGATCCGTGACGTCGAGCGCGAGACCGACGACCTCCGTGACCGAGCCATCGGCCGATAGGACCGGGCGGTGGCGCATGTCGATGACCTGCTCGCCCGACCGGACTTCCTCGTGGATCTCCTCGCCGCGGAGCGCACGCACGATCCGATTCAGCCCGTCCGGGTTGCGCTTGTTCAGGTCGAAGACCGAGTCGCCGATGGCCGGCGGGAACGCCAACCGACCGGGGACGCGCCGACCGGTGGTGAGCGTGACGCGCCCGTTGACGTCGTAGACCATGAGCTCGAGCGGCAGATGGTCGACGACCGTCCGGAGCCGCGCCTCATTCGCGCGCACGCGCTGCATCGCGGCCAGCCGCTCGATGGCCTCGCCGAGGATGTTCGCGACCGCGCGGAGGAACACGACGTCGTCGGGCGAGAAGTCGGTGGCGCGGCTGATCGAGGCGAGGACGCCGAACGGGCGGTCGTGACCGGGGATGATCACCGTCGCCGTCGAGCGGAACCCCGCTGCGACGATCGGCGCGTAGACCGCGAAGCGTTTTTCGGCGGCGAGGTCGTTCGATACGACGTCGGTGCCCTGTGCGAGGGTGAAGCCGGCCTGCGAGCCGCTCGCGTCGTCGGCGATCCACTCGGTGCCACTCGCGAGCCGCGTACCTGCGCGCACGGACAGGCGCCGCTCGGACGGGCTGTGCTGGATCACTCGGCAGGCTTCGGCCCCGAGGAGGCCGTTGACCGTCCGCACGGTCTCGGCGAACAGGGCCTCGAGATCGTTCGCCGCGAGCGCCAGCCGTCCGAGCTCGGCGACCGCGGCCTGCTGGCGGACGCGCAGGCCGAGGCGCTCCTCCGCGCGCATGCGCTCGGTGACGTCAAAGAAGCTCGTGACGATGTACTCGAGCGTGCCGGATGTGTCCGGCACGGGTACGGAATCCACGCGGACCCAGAGCTCGACGCCGTCGG
>DATCOR010000058.1:0-6221 GCA_036564585.1 Candidatus Limnocylindria bacterium
AAGCCGCGGAGCGATCCAGACCAGCAGCACTGCCGCGACGCCGGCGACGACGAGGACCGCGACGAGCGGGGTGCGCCTCAGGTCTGGCGCTCGGCGAGCAGGTAGGCCCCGACGGCGATGAGCACGAACGGCACGAGGTATGGCTCGATCGACGCCGGGATGACCGACGTCCCGGTCACCAGACGGCCCGCCGCGACCACGCCGAGGAGCACCGCCGGGACGAGCGGCCAGCGGCGCTGCGGGGCGAGCGCGAACGCGACGACGAAGCCGATCGCGATCACGCCGACGAACGCGGGCGCCGCGGACTCAGGACGCATCGCGACCCAGGTGGGGAGCAGGAGCGCGACACCGAACGACACGAGCGTGACCATCGGGATGAGGTAGACGTATTGACGGCCGCGCAGGTACGAGACGAGGAACGCGCCGCCCATCGCGATGAAGAGGTACGACGCGGCATTCGGCACGCCGAGCGGCTGGAGCACGAAGGGCACCCCGAGCGCGATGACCACGAGCCCACCCAGGACGCCCCGACGGCGCGGGGCGACCGTCGCGAGAGCGACCGTCACCGGCGCCGCGGCCGGGGATCCGATGAGCGCCGGCTCCGGATCGCGCGCCGGCTGCGGCCGCGGACGCGCGACCTGCAGGCGGATCTCCTCGCGCAGGACGCTCGCCTTGATCGGCTTCGCGAGGTACCGATCGAAGCCGCTGGCGAGCCCGAGCTTGCGGTCCTCGTCGGTCGCGTAGCCGCTCAGGGCGACGAGCGGAACGTCGATGCCGGCCTGCCGCAGCTGGCGCGAGAAGGTGAACCCGTTCATGTCGGGCAGCCCGATGTCGCTGATGATGAGATCCCACTGCGTCGCGATCGCCCGCTGAAGGCCCGCGGTGCCCGTGCGCTCGCCGGCGACGACGTGCCCATCGTCTTCGAGCACCCGCAGCAGCAGCTCGATGGTCTGCGGATCGTCCTCGATGACCAGGATGCGCATAGGTGAACGGTACTAGACCATCCGGACAAAGACCTCGTTCGCGACGAAGCGGCCCCGCTCGGTCAGCGCGACGCGCTCGCCGCGCCACTCGATGACCCCGGCGCGATCGAGGCCCTCGAGCGCGGCATCGATCCGCGCGCGCGCGGGCGCGCCGAATCGCGCGCCGTACGCGGCGAGATCCAGTCCTTCGTCGAGCCGCAGGGCCAGGATCGCGGTATCGATCGCAAGGTCCGAGCCGTCGTCGGCGATCCGACCGTCGTGCCGCTCCATGCGCGCGAGGTACGCGACGAGCCCGCCGGGCTGCCGCGAGCGTCGCCCGCCGAGATGGGAGTGCGCGCCCGCACCCACGCCCAGCCACTCGCCGTTCCGCCAGTACACGAGGTTGTGCCGGCACTCGTGTCCCGGCGTGGCCCAGTTCGCGATCTCGTAGTGGCGGTAGCCCGCGCTGGCGAGCATCGCGGAGGCGAGCTCGTACCGATCGGCGAGCGCATCGTCGTCGGGCTGCGCCGCGGCGGCCGCCCGTCGCCACCGTTCGATGGCCGGCCAGCCGGCGCCGCCCCAGTTCGCCACGCCCTCTTCGGGCTCGAGCGCGAGCTCGAGTGGGTAGGCCGAGAGGTGATCGGGATCGAGCGCGCACGCTGCCTCGAGGTCGGCGCGCCATTCGCCATCCGGCTCGCCGGGCCTGCCGAAGATGAGATCGAGGTTCACGTCGAGCCCGACCGAGCGCGCCGCCGCGACGGCGGGCGCGATGTCTTCGGGCGTGTGGGTGCGGCCGAGCGACGCCAGCGCGCGCGGCGAGAACGACTGCGCGCCGAGCGAGATGCGCGTCGCGCCGACCGCGCGCCACGCGTCGAGCCGGGCGCGGTCGAGCGTCGCCGGATTCGCTTCGAAGGTGACCTCGTCGGGCCGGAAGTCGAAGCTCGCGGCGATGGACGCGCCGAGCGCGGCGATCTCGTCCGGTTCGAGCAGGCTCGGCGTCCCGCCGCCGAAGAACGCGGTCGCGACGCGCGGCCGGCCGAGGGCCGCACCTTCACGCGCGATCTCCGCCCCGAGGGCCGCGAGATAGCGCGCGCGCAGCGCGCTCGTGGCCGGTGCCGTTGCGAAGTCGCAGTACGGGCATCGCGACGCGCAGAACGGGATGTGCACGTAGAGCGAGATCACTTGATCAAACCGAGCGGGTCGGGAAGCTCGGCGTCGGCGGAGAGCTCGGCGGTGCGGCCGAGGTCGACGAGCCACTCGCGCGACTCATACACGAACGCGAGCAGGTGCGCGGGGCGCCACTCCTCGGCGGCGACGATCCGCTCCTCGCCGAACTCAGGCAGGAGCAGTACGTACGCGACGCCCCGGTCGACGAGCCGCGCCGCGGAGACGCCGAGCGACAGCAGCCGAGCCGCGCCACCGAGCACGCCGAGCGCGGACTCGCGGACCGGCCCAACGACCTCGGCGAGCCGCGCGTCGGCGCCGTCGGCCTCGATCGAGGCGGCCCGGTGCAGCGCGATGCGCGCGCCCGCCGCGTAGCGGCCCTCCAGGAGCCCGCGCGATTCGCGCGACAGCCGTTCCCACACGACCGGCCCATCGTTCTCGGCGAGCGCGCGGAGGAACGTCGACGCGAGGAGCTGCGTCGGATGCTCGAACGCGACCCGGTACGGCCGCATCACTCCTCCTTGATCCGCAGCACGGCGAGGAACGCCTCCTGTGGGATCTCGACCGCGCCGACCATCTTCATGCGCTTCTTGCCGGCCTTCTGCTTCTCGAGCAGCTTCTTCTTCCGCGTGATGTCGCCGCCGTAGCACTTGGCCAGGACGTCCTTGCGCTTCGCCTTCACGGTCTCGCGCGCGATCACCTTCCCGCCGATGGCCGCCTGGATCGGCACATCGAACATCTGCTTCGGGATGAGCTCGCGCAGCTTCGCGGTGAGCGCGCGGCCGATCGCCATCGACCGCTCGCGGTGCACGATCATCGAGAGCGCGTCGACCACCGTGCCGGCGACGAGGATGTCCAGCCGGACGAGGTCGGCCGCGCGGTATTCGCGCAGCTCGTAGTCGAGCGAGGCGTAGCCCTGCGAGCGGCTCTTCAGCTGGTCGTAGAAATCGACGATGACCTCGGCCAGCGGCATGTCGTAGATGAGCATCGCCCGGGTCGGGTCGACGTAGCTCATGTCCGTGAGCACGCCGCGCTTGCCCTGCGAGAGATCCATGATCGGACCGACGTACGCCTGCGGCACGATGATCGTCACCTTCATCCACGGCTCTCGCACCTCGACGATCGTTCCCGGATCAGGCAGCTTCGCGGGGTTGTCGATCGCGATCTCGCCGGTGTGCGTGATCACGCGGTATTCGACCGACGGCGAGGTCGCGATGAGGTCAACGTCGTACTCGCGTTCGAGGCGCTCCTGGACGATGTCGAGATGGAGCAGCCCCAGGAACCCCGCGCGGAAGCCGAAGCCGAGGGCCTGTGAGTTCTCCGGCTCGTAGATGAGCGACGCATCGTTCAGCCGCAGCTTCTCGAGCGCGTCGCGAAGCGCGGGGTACTCCTCGCCGAGCACCGGGAAGAAGCCGGCGAAGACCATCGGCTTGGCCGGCCGGTAGCCGGGGAGCGGCGCTTTCGCGGGCTGCCCCGCAAGCGTGAGCGTGTCCCCCACCCGGCAGTCGGCGACGGTCTTGAGGCCGGTCGCGACGTAGCCGACCTCGCCCGTCGCGAGGCGCTGGATCGGGACGGCGTTCGGCGCGAAGACGCCGAGCTCGAGCAGGTCGGCCTCCTTCTGCGTGGCCATGAGGAGGATGCGGTCTCCCTGGCGGACGCTCCCGTCGACGACGCGCACGTGGGCGACCACGCCCTTGTACGCGTCGTAGTGCGAGTCGAAGATGAGCGCGCGGAGCGGCGCCTCCTGATCGCCGCTCGGCGGCGGCACGCGGTCGACGACCGCGTTCAGGATCTCCGCCACGCCTTGTCCGGTCTTGCCCGACGCGAGGAGGATCTCCTCGTCCTTGAAGCCGAGCGTGGTGCGCAGGTCCTCGCGCACGAGATCGATGTCGATGTTCGGCAGATCGACCTTGTTGATGATCGGGATCACCTCGAGGCCCTGGTCGACCGCGAGGTACGCGTTCGCGAGCGTCTGGGCCTCGATGCCCTGGGACGCGTCCACCAGGAGGATCGCGCCCTCGCACGCGGCGAGCGAGCGGCTCACCTCGTAGTTGAAATCGACGTGGCCGGGCGTGTCGATGAGGTTCAGCTCGAATTTCTCGCCGCCCATGGACCAGGCCATGCGGACCGCGCGCGCCTTGATGGTGATGCCCTTCTCGCGCTCGAGGTCCATCGAGTCGAGCAGCTGCTCGCGCATCTCGCGCATCGCGACCGTCCCGGTGAGCTCGAGGATCCGGTCGGACAGCGTCGTCTTTCCATGATCGACGTGGGCGATCACGCTGAAGTTGCGAACGCGCTGCCGCGGATCGGACGGATCGGACATGCGACGAGCCTAGGTGAGCGCTCAGCCCGGCGCGGGCGGCCCCCGATGGTCGTCATCTGATCGCCGGCCGACCCGCGAGCGCACGGCGGCAGTGATCTCGGCGAGCTCGCTCACGCGGAAGACCGACGCCGCGCCAAGATACGCGGCCATCCCGACGGCGAACGCGACGGCGGTCTGGAGCAGCAGACCGATCTTGGTCTGTTGCAGGTCGACGGTGATGTTGGTCGCGCGGATGAACGCGAACATCGCGATGCCCATGAGCAGGCTCGCGGCGATGACCTTGAGCGACGACGTGCCGAGGCCGACGATCCGGAGCCGCGCCCGCGGTGCGAGCAGGATCATGAACAGGGCCGCCTCGGCGAGCGTCGCGATCGAGTTCGCGAGGGCGAGGCCGTTGATGCCGTAGACCGGCGCCAGGAGCACCGACAGCACGATGTTCGTGCCGATCGACACGAGGGTCAGCGCGAGCGGCGTCCGCGTGTCCTTCGACGCGTAGTACGCGCGGGCGAGGATCTGGATGAGCGCGTGACCGGCGAGACCGAGCGAGTAGAAGAGGAACGCTTCCTGCGTCGCCTCGCGCGCCTCCGGCCCGAACTGGCCGTACTGGAACAGCAGGTTCACGATCGGGCGGCGCAGCACGATCATCATCACGACCGTCGGCAGCGTGAGGAAGAGGATCCATCGGATCGCGGTCTGCAGGACGTCGCGCATCCGCGACTGCAGCCCCTGCGCCGCGTACCGCGAGAGCGTCGGGAACACGGCCGCGCTGATCGCGATCGAGAAGACCCCGAGCGGCAGCTGCATGAGCTGGAACGCGTAGTTCAGCGCCGTGAGCGAACCCTCGGGCAGCTTCGCCGCGAGGAACGTGTCGACGATGAAGATGAGCTGGACCGCGCCGAGTGCGAGCGTGCGCGGGAGGGTGAGCCGTACGATCTCGCGCACGCCGGGGTGGCCCAGGTCGAGCGTGAGCTTGTAGCGCGTGCGGCGGAACGTCAGCTCGGGGATCTGGACCAGCCACATCATCAACGCGCCGACGACGGTGCCCCACGCGAGCGCCTCGATGCCGAGGAACGGTGTCGCGAAGACCGCGAACAGGATGATCACGAAGTTGTAGACGAGCGGCGCCGTCGCTCCGGTCAGGAACTGCCGGTACGAGTTGAGGATGCCGGTGAAGAGGGCCGAGAGGCCCATGAAGATCGGGCTGAGCAACATGATCCGCGCGAGGCGCACGCTGAGCTCGACCTGCGCCGGGTCCGGCAACGGGGCGAGGATCGGCTGGATGATCGGCGCGAGCAGCCACAGGACCCCCGACACGAGCACGAGCAGGATCACGATCGCGTTCATGACGCTCGAGGCGACCCGCCAGGCCTCGTCCTCGCGCTCCTTCGCGAGATACGAAGTGAAGACCGGAATGAACGCGCTCGCGAGGGCGCCCGCGACGAGCAGGTTGAAGAGCGTGTCGGGGATCCGGAACGCGGCCCAGAACGCATCGAGCTCCGGCGACTGCCCGAACTGCGCGCCGACGACCGACAGGCGGAGCCATCCGAGGAAGCGGCTGGCGATGAGCGTCGCGATCATGAAGAGCGACGCTCTGCCGACGCTCATCTGCATGTCTGTCGCAGTATGAATAGACTCGCGCGCATGGCAAAGAAGAAGCGTTCCGCGCTCAAACGCATCCGGCAGGCCCCCCGCCGGGCCGCGGTGAAGGTCCTCACCCGATCTGCCGCGCGCACTGCTGTCAAAAGCGCCCGCGCAGCGGTGGACTCCAAGGC
>DATCOR010000081.1:0-7638 GCA_036564585.1 Candidatus Limnocylindria bacterium
CACCGTGCGCACGCCGACCGGCCTCGCGGCGTCGTCGCGGAACGCGTCCCTCACGGAGGGGCAGCGGACCAACGCGACGGCGCTGTCGCGCGGCCTGATGGAAGCGGAGCGAGCGTTCGAGACCGGCGAGCGTGATGCCGATGACCTGCGCTCGCTGGTCCGGAGCGAGCTCGAGCTCTGGGGCCTGACCGCCGAATACGTGTCCTGCGCCGACCCGGTCACGCTGGAGGAGCTGTCAGGCTCGGTCGAGCGCGCCGTCCTGTCGCTCGCGGTAAGCATCGGGAGCGTGCGCGTCATCGACAACGCGCTCCTAGGGGTACGCCTCCAGGACCTCGACCAGCTTCAGTAGCGCGTCGTTCACCGGTGTCGGGACGTGGTGCCCGCGGCCTCGGCGCGCGACCTCGCCGTTGATCCAGTCGATCTCCGTCGGCCGGCCGCTGCGAACGTCCTGCAGCATCGACGAGCGGTTGGCGGCAGTGAGCTCGGCCATCGCGCGCCAGAGCGCGATCGCCTCTTCGTCGGAGATGGGCACACCCTCCGCGCTCGACACGCGCGCCGTCTCGCGCGCGGCCGCATTGACGATCCGGGACGCGGGATGTTGGAGGAGCTCACCGTTCGTGACGCCGACGAGGGCGCTCACCGGATTGACGGCCGCGTTGCCGACGAGCTTGCGCCACACGGCCGGCCACGGATCGTCGACGACCGAGGCGCTCATGCCGCCGGCCTGGAGTGCCGCCGCGAGCTCGTCCACGTGCGGCGCGCGACCGAGCTCGACCCGGCCGGGGCCGGTCGTGCGCAGCTCGCCGCCGTCCAGGGCAGCGCCGACGTAGATGACGCCGACGGCGACCCGATCGTCGCCCAGTACCGTGGCGAGCCGCTCGCGATGGCCGAGCCCGTTCTGGATCGTGATGACGGTCCCGTGCTTGGTGAGCACCCGTTTCGCCGTGTCGGCCGCCCACGCTGTTCCCTGAGACTTCGTGGTCACGATCGCGATGTCGACCGGCTCGACCTGCCCGTTCAGGGGCGCGTTCGTGCGGTCCACGCAGACAACAGGCAGGCGCCCGCCGAGCGTCCGGGAGACGAGGGTGCCGATCGCACCGAGGCCGAGGACCGCGACTCGCATGCGCTCCGACGATAGGCCCGTTTCAGAATTGCCTGGAGTAGAGTCCCGCAGCAGCGAAAGCAACCAAGGGCTTGGAGGGGGACCATGGCGATCGTCTCTCGTTCCACGGCGATCGACGACGAGATCGGCTTCATGCCACGTAACCGGACGGTGCGCACCGTCGTGGTTTCTGGCGTTCTCGCGGCGGTAGCGATCGCACTGGCTGTGACCCGGATCGGTTTCATCCCGATGCCGACGGGGATCAACGCGACGATCCTGCACGTCCCGGCGATCATCGCCGGTGTCATGGAAGGACCGCTCGCGGGGCTGGCGGTCGGTGGCATCTTCGGGATCTTCAGTTTCCTGCAGGCAACGACCCCGCTCTTCCAGAACCCGCTCATCGCGATCGGACCGCGCCTGCTCATCGGGGTGGTCGCATACCTCGTCTATCGGGCAGCGAAACCCGTCAATGAACCGTTGGCGCTTGGACTCGCAGGGCTCTTCGGCACCATCACGAACACGGCTCTGGTCCTCGGATTGGCGGTCACGTTGAACGGACCGAACGGCGTGCCGTACCTCACTCCCGAGCAGGCCTGGGGCGCCGTTACTACCCAGTCCTGGTGGGAGGCGATCCTCGCCATCGTGATCACGGTCGCGGTGGGAATGGCTGTTCGCGGCGCTGGTCGTATGCGGAAGTCCACCGTCTAGTCGACACTCGGACCCCGACGGAGGCTTCGGCCTCCGTCGGGTTCCGCAGCGTCCTTCATCAAAAGGAGCCGGCCAGTTGTACGACTATGCATCGCTCTTCCGTCTTGACGGCCGGCGCGCGCTCGTCGTCGGCGCGGGGAGCGGCATCGGCAAGACCAGCGCGGAAGCGCTCGCCGCATTTGGCGCTCACGTGACCTGCGCGGACGTGGACCTCGCTGCGGCGGAGCGCACGGCGGCCGCGATCTCGTCGTCGGGCCACGACGCCGACGCGCTGAAGGTCGACGTGCGCGACACGAGCACCGTGACCGCCGCGTTCGCGAAGCACCCGGTCGACGTGCTCGTGAGCACACCGGGCATCAACGTCCGCAAGCCGGTAATGAAGATCACCGACGACGAGTTCGACCGGGTCATCGACGTCAACCTGAAGGGAACGTTCCGGCTCCTGCGTGCAGCCGGCGCGTCGATGGCCGGGCGCGGCCGAGGCAGCATCATCGCCTTCTCGAGCATCCGGTCCATCAGCGTCGAGCCGGGCCAGGGTGTGTACGCCGCGACGAAGGCCGGGATCGTCCAGCTCATTCGCGCATTCGCGTCGGAGATGGGCGCGAACGGCGTGCGCGCGAACGCGATCGCTCCCGGCGTCGTCGACACGCCGCTCACCGCGCCGATCAAGCAGAACGCCGAGTGGTACGACGGCTACTCGCGAAAGAGCATCCTCGGCCGCTGGGCGAAACCCGAAGAGCTCGCCGGCATGGTCGTGTACCTCGCATCCGACGCGAGCTCGTACGTCACGGGCGCGGTCATGCTCGTCGACGGAGGATGGACCGCCGCGGACGGTCGGTTCCAGCCGCCGCTGTGACCGCAGCGGGAGAGCCGCTGATCCGCGTGGACGCCGTGTCGGTCGCGTATCCGGTACCCGGGGGGCGCATCCGCGCGCTGGTGGACGTATCCCTCGACATCCATCGCGGGGAATGGCTGACGGTCATCGGACACAACGGGTCGGGCAAGAGCACGCTCGCGAAGCTATTCAACGGGCTGGTGATCCCCGGGCGAGGTACGGTCACGGTCGACGGCCTGTCGACAGCGGACGATGAGCAGCGAAAGCGGATCCGCCAGATGGTCGGGATGGTCTTCCAAGACCCTGATAACCAGATCGTCGCGACCGTCGTCGAGGAGGACGTGGCGTTCGGACCTGAGAATCTCGGCCTGCCGCGGGCTGAGATCAAGCAGCGCGTCGCCGACGCCATGCATCGGCTGGAGATCGAAGATCTGCGGCTGCGCGCTCCGCATCAGCTGTCCGGTGGGCAGAAGATGCGTGTGGCGATCGCAGGAGTGCTGGCGATGCAGCCCGCTGTTCTCGTGCTCGACGAGTCCACCGCGATGCTCGACCCTTCCGGGCGCGCCGAGGTGCTGCAGGCGGCGCTGGCGCTGCACCGCGATGGTGTGACCGTCGTGGCGATCACCCACTTCATGAATGAGGCGACGCTCGCGGACCGGATCATCGTGCTTGCTGAGGGTCGAGTCGCGCTGGAGGCCGATCCGCGCACGCTCTTCGCGCAACCGGACAAGCTTCGCGCCCTGGAGCTTGACGTGCCGCAGGTGACCGAGATCGCTGAGCGCCTGCGCGCTCGCGGGATGGACGTTGGGCTCGTGCCGCTCACCGTGACCGAGCTCGCGGATGCGTTCGTCAGCATGGCGCGATGACCGAGAACATCATCGAGGTCACCGACCTGTGGCACTGGTATCTGCGCGGAACTCCGCTCGAGTCCGTCGCGTTGCAAGGCGCTTCGTTCAGGCTCGCAGCGGGCGAGATGGTCGGCGTCATGGGCCACACGGGTTCGGGAAAGTCGACCCTGGTGCAGCACTTCAACGGCCTGCTGCGACCGCATCGCGGCTCCGTGCGGGTGTTCGGTACGGACCTCGGGGACCGTCGCGCCGATCCGCGACCGTTGCGGCGCCGGGTGGGCCTGGTCTTTCAGTTCCCGGAACAACAGCTCTTCGATCCGACCGTCGGGGACGACATCGCATTCGGCCCGCGCAAGCTCGGCCTCGACCATGCCGAGGTGCGCCGTCGCGTCCAAGGAGCGATGGCCGCGGTCGGCCTGCCGTTCGACGCATTCAAGGATCGCTACACGTTCGGCCTGTCCGGCGGGGAGATGCGCAAGGTCGCGGTGGCGGGTGTGCTCGCGCTCGAGCCGGAGGTCTTGGTCCTGGACGAGCCAACGGCCGGTTTGGATCCACGCGCACGCCGCGATCTGCTCACCGTCCTGCGAACGCTCCATGACGAGCGCGGGACCGCACTCGTGTTCGTGTCCCACAACATGGACGAGGTCGCCGAGCTCGTCACGCGCGTGGACGTTCTCGCCGATGGGAAGACGGTGCTCTCCGGATCCGTGCGCGAGGTCTTCCGCGAGGCCGACCGGCTGCGCGACCTGGGACTCGGTGTGCCGGCGGCGACAGAGCTCGCCGCCGCCCTGCGTGAGCGAGGTGTCGACTTGCGGGGTGATGTGTTGACGATGGACGACGCGGTGGAGGCGATGTGGACGAGTTCGAGTTCTCCCGCAGCGTAACCATCGGCCAGTTCATACCCGGCACATCCGTCGTCCATCGGTTGGATCCGCGAGCGAAGCTCATCGGTTTCCTCGTCATCATCGCTGGGGTCATCACCGCGTCGTCGTATTTGGGGAACGCCGTTGCATTCATCGTCGTGATCCTGCTCGTCGCGCTGGCGGGTATTCCACTTCCCTACCTGTTCGGCGGCATCCGGCCGATCTTGCCGATCCTGGTCGTCTACACGATCTTCAACTTCCTCTTCCTCGGGAACTACGACCCAACGGGATCGCCGGTCGTGTTTCGGACGCCGGTGTCACTCGGGCCCTGGGAGTTCGCGTTCACGGTCACCGACAACTCGATACGTCAGACGGTGCAGGGCATCTTCCGGATCTTTGACCTCATCCTGCTCTCGAGTCTGCTCACGGTGACCACCCCGATCACGGCATTGGCCAAGGGGATCGAGAGCCTCCTCGCGCCATTTCGACGCGTGAAGGTCCCCGGCCATGAGATCGCGATGATGCTCGCGATCGCATATCGCTTCGTGCCGACGGTCGCCGAAGAGCTCGAGCGGATCATGAAGGCCCAAGCATCTCGCGGCGCGAACTTTGGCCGGCCCGGAAAGCTGCAGTTCATACGACGCGCACGTCAGCTCGTACCCGTGACCGTGCCACTCTTCGTCTCCGCATTCCGTCGGGCCGAGGACCTCATCCTCGCGATGGAATCGCGGTGCTATGTCGGCGGCGCGGGCCGCAGCGCCGTGGACCTGGGAGCGCTGCAGCGATCCGACTGGGTCGCACTCGTGGCGGCCCTGGCGTTCACGCTGGCTCTGTGGCGCATCCCGTTCCCGTGGTGACCGACGCCGCAGTCCAGCGGATCCGCACGGCCGCGGCCGCGCTGCGACCGGAGTGCGAGGCGTTCCTGCAAGAGCTCGTGCGGATCCCGACGGTGAATCCGCCGGGCGACCGGTACGAGGACTGCGCCCAGCTCATCGGCGACCGGCTCGCGGCGCTCGGCTACGCCGTGCAGTACGTACGTCCGCGCGCGGCGCACGAGGGACCGGCGCGCATGAACGTGGTTGGCCGGCTCGAGGGAGGCGAGGCGCACCCCACACTCCACTTCAACGGCCACTTCGACGTCGTCCCTCCCGGAGACCCCGCCGCCTGGACGCGCCCGCCGTTCGGGGCCCAGATCGCGGGCGGACGGCTGTGGGGCCGGGGCAGCGGCGATCAGAAGGCCGGGATCGCGGCCTCGATCTTCGCCGTCGAGGCCATCCGCCGCGCGGGGATCCGGCTGCGCGGCAGCGTCGAGCAGAGCGCGACCGTGGATGAAGAGACCGGCGGGTTCGCGGGCGTCGCCGAGCTCTGCGACCAGGGGATCATCTCGGCCGATCGCACCGATCACGTGATCATCACCGAGCCGCTCGACGTCGATCGCGTGTGCATCGGCCATCGTGGCGTGTACTGGTGCGAGGTCACGGCACGCGGGGTCGTCGCACACGGGAGCATGCCGGGGCTCGGTCACAACGCCGCGGTGGCGATCGCGAAGCTCGCGACGCGGATCGAGTCCGAGCTGCAGCCACGGCTCGCCGGGCGCGTCACGGCCGTGCCGGTCGAGCCTCCAGAGGCACGACATGCATCGATCAGCCTGAACGCCCTCCATGCCGGACAGCCGGTCGGCAGCGACCAGTCGCCGGTCGTACCGGATCTGGCCGTAGCCGTCTTCGACCGACGGTTCATCGCAGAGGAGTCGAGCGCCGACGTGCGACGCGAGATCGAAACGCTCGTCGCGAGCGAAGCCGCCGCCGATCCCGACATCCGATGGTCCGTGCGCGAGCTCATGCTCGTCGAACCGACCGCGACACCCGCGGACGGACCGGTCGCCCGCGCGGTGCGCGACGCGGTGCGGATCGTGCGCGGCCGCGACGCAAAGGTCATCGCGAGCCCCGGCACGTATGACCAGAAGCACGTCGTGCGGCGCGGCGGAGTGTCCGACTGCATCGCGTACGGGCCCGGCCGCCTCGAGACCGCGCACCGTCCGGATGAGTACGTGGATCTCGACGAGCTCGCCGATGCGACCGTCGTGATGGCCCTCGCGACAGTGTCCCTAGTGGGCTAGTCGACCCCGATCGCAGTCGAGCTCTTCAGCGCGCCGACACCCGCTCTGCGTTCCGTACCCCGCACGACGATCGCACTCGGCCGCGCGAAGTGCGTCGAGGCGAACGTCTCGAGGCGCGGGACCACGTGGTGGCCCATCGCGGCGAGCACATCACGCGTCGCCGCCGGGATGCGCGTATCCACGAGCAGGTCGACGGACTCGCAATGCGTGCGCGGCGAGTTGACCGCCTCCTGCGGCCCCTCGGCCCAGTCGACGATGTTCGTCACGACGTGGAGCAACGCGCTCATGATCCGGCGCCCGCCCGGCGCGCCGGTGCAGACGAACGGCTCGCCGGCACGGAGCAGGATCATCGGCGCGATCGCCGAGAGGATCCGCTTCCCGGCGGCGATCGAGTTCGGATGGCCCGGCCGCGGATCGAACCAGGTCATCACGTTCGCGAGCATGATCCCCGTCCCCGCCGCCACGACGCCCGACCCGAACGCTCCGCCCAGCGTCGAGGTGAGCGCGACCATCCGGCCCTCGCGGTCGACCACGTTGACGTGCGTCGTGCAATCGCTCGACGGCGGGACCGGCGTCGCCAGGGTGCTCGGGGTCGCGCGCTTCGGGTCGATCGAGCTGCGCGCCTCGGCGGCGTGCTCGGCGGAAGCGAGCCGGTCGTAGATCGCATCCCCGATCACGGCGGGATCGGCAAGGTACGTGAACCGGTCCGCGAACGCGCGCCGCTGCGCCTCGGCCAACAGATGCAACGCGGGCGCAGAGAGGGCCGGTGACCGGTCGAGCTTGAAGCCGTCGAGGATGCGCAGCATCTCGACGACCGTGATCGCGCCGGACGCGCCGGGCAGCGTGTGGACGTCGAGACCGCGGTATGGCACGGCGAGCGCGGGGTTCTCCCCGGTCTGGACGTGCTCGAAGTCCGCTTCGGTCAGCAGGCCGCCGTGGGCGCGGACGTCCGTCGCGATCGCGCGGCCGAGCTCGCCGCCGTAGAAGATCTCCGGCCCGTGCGCGGCGATCGCGCGGAGGCTCTCGGCGAGATCGCGCTGCACGAGCTTGTCGCCCGCCTCGAACCCGGTGGCCGTGCGGAGCGGCGCGCCGCTCGGCCGGAAGAAGATCGCCCGTGACGCATCGATGGCTGCGAGCCGGTCGTAGTAGAGGCCGAGCGCGAG